>CAYNCY010000304.1:0-5153 GCA_964395195.1 uncultured Steroidobacteraceae bacterium | reverse complement strand
AACGAGACGCCGGCCTGGAACAGCTTCTCGACCGCCTCGACGTGGCGGCGGTCGGTCAGGAACAGGATCACGTGGTCGCCCTCGGTAACCACGGTGTCGTGGTGCGGCATGATCACGTCCTCGCCGCGCACGATCGCACCGATCGTCGTGCCCTCGGGGAGGCGGATCTCGTCAATCTTGCGGCCGACGACCCGCGAGGTCTCGGCATCGCCGTGCGCGATCGCCTCGAGCGCCTCCGCGGCGCCGCGCCGGAGCGAGTGGACCTTCGCGACGTCGCCGCGGCGCACGTGCGCGAGGAGCGACCCGATCGTGATCGTCTGCGGGGAGATCGCGATGTCGATGCGATCGCTCTCCATGAGCTCCGCGTACGAGGGCTTGTTGATGAGCGCCATCACCTTGTGGCAGCCGAGGCGCTTCGCCAGCATTGCCGAGAGGATGTTGGCCTCCTCGGCGTTGGTGACCGCGATGAAGGCATCGGCGCTGTCGACGTTTTCCTCGAGCAGGAGCTCCTCGTCCGAGGCATCTCCCTGCAGCACGATGGTGTTCCTCAGGATCTCCGAGGCGTGGCGCGCGCGACGCGGGTCGCGCTCGATCAGCTTGACCTGGTTCTGCGACTCGAGCTTCTGCGCGAGGCGGATGCCGATGTTGCCGGCACCGGCGATCACGAGACGCTTCAAGGGCGCTTCGAGCTTGCGCAGTTCGCTCATCACGACCCGGATGTCCTCGCGCGCGGCGACGAAGAACACTTCATCGCCGGGCTCGATCACGGTTGTGCCCTCGGGCTTGACGGTGCGGCCCCTGCGGTAGATCGCCGCAACCCGTGCCTCGACGTCTCGCAGGTGCTGGCCGAGGTTGTGCAGCGGCTGGCCGACCAGCAGTCCACCCTGGACCGCCCGCACGCCGACGAGTCGCACGCGTCCGTCCGCGAAGTCGACCACCTGCAGCGCGCCCGGGTAGTGGATCAGCTGCTCGACGTATTCCGTCACCAGCGCTTCCGGGCTGATCCAGACGTCGACCGCGAAGCCCGAGCTCTCGGAGAAGAGCTCCGGGCGCGCGGCATAGGCGGCACCGCGGATGCGGGCGATCTTGGTTGGGGTCTTGAACAGCGTCCAGGCGACGTGGCACGCCACCATGTTCACTTCGTCGCTGTTGGTGAGGGCGACGAGCAGGTTCGCATCCGCGCAGCCCGCGGCCTCTAGCACCGCCGGGTTCGCGGCGTTGCCATTGACGGTACGAATATCGAGCCTGTCCTGCAGGTCCCTGAGGACGGCATCGTCGGAATCGACGACGGTGACCTCGTTCCCCTCTTCGCGCGACAGGTGGTAGGCGGCGGTGCGTCCGACCTGGCCGGCGCCGAGGATGATGATTTTCAAGGGATCACGCGCATGAATCCGTGGGCCTCAGTCTATCAGGCCGGCGTTTTCAACCCCGCCGGGGGGTGTACCCGTCCTTTGCGTAGGCGGATCTTTGCACGTCTTTGCCTGTGCGCCGGCGAGAGGAATAGGCTACCTATAGGAGAATAAACGGCATTTTTGCACTGCCAATGCGGCCGTGCTGACAGGAGTTTCACCCCCGTGTCCAGGCGGTCCAAGCTGATTATCGGCGTTGTTCTCGTGCTCATCGCCCTGGCGGCGATCATCTACTACACCCGCTGGAGGGAGCCACTGCCGGGCTCCCAGGGTGGCCCCGGCGGGCGGGGCGGCCGTAACGGCGCGGGGCTGCCGGTTCCCGTGCGCACGGTCGCCGCCACGAACGGCAGCATCGACATCACCATCGATGCGCTCGGCACCGTGACCGCGCGCAATACCGCGGTCGTCCACTCGCGCGTCGACGGGCTCCTCGAGCGCATCGACTTCCAGGAAGGGCACGACGTCAGGATGGGCGCGGTGCTCGCCGAGATCGACCCGCGGCCGTTCGCCGCGGCGCTCGAGCAGGCGCAGGGAACGCTTGCGCGCGACGAGGCGCTGCTAACGAGTGCGCGCAGTGACCTCGACCGCTACCAGACGCTGCTTGCACAGGATTCGATCGCGAAGCAGCAGGTCGACGACCAGGCGGCGCTCGTTCGCCAGTACGCCGGTACCGTGCAGACCGATCACGGCGCCGTCGCGAACGCGCGCCTGCAGCTCGACTGGACCAAGATCACCGCACCCATCCCCGGCCGCGTCGGCCTTCGGCAGGTCGACGTTGGCAACATGGTGCACGCCGCTGACACGAACGGGCTCGTGGTGCTCACGCAGACGCAGCCGATCAACGTCGTGTTCGCGGTGCCGGCCGACAGCGCGCCGGACATCCAGCGTCGCTGGAAGTCGGGGGCCCAGCTCGTCGTCGAGGCCTTCGGCCGCGATGGGAAGAAACTGCTCGCGCACGGCACGCTCGAGAGCGCGGACAACGTCGTCGACACGACGACGAGCACGGTCAAGCTGAAGGCGGTCTACGACAACGCCGACGGCGCGCTCTTCCCGAACCAGTTCGTCAACGCGCGCATCACGCTGACGACGCTCGACAACCAGGTGCTGGTGCCTGCGACTGCCGTGCAGCACGGCACGCCCGGCACGTTCGTGTACGTCGCGAACGCCGACTCGACCGTCAGCGTCCGCAAGGTCACGACCGGCATCACGCACACTGACTTCGTCGCGATCACCGCCGGCCTCAAGGCCGGCGAGCAGGTCGTCGTCGAAGGCACCGACAAGCTGAAGGACGGCGGCAAGATCGAGGCCGCGGTCGATGCCCCCGCGGCTCCTTCGGCCGGTGCGAAACGCAACCGCGGCCAGTGGAAGGGCAAGAACGGCGCGACCCCGCCTGCCGCCGGTGCGCCGGTCGCCGGGCCGTCGCCCGCGGCCGGTGCCGACGCCAAGGATCCTGCCACCGCGCACCGGCGCCGCGCCGATCAGGGCGCCGCCAGCCAGTGAATCCCTCCCGAATATTCATCCTGCGACCGGTCGCGACCGCGCTGACCATGGTCGCGGTCGTGCTCTCGGGCGTGATGGGCTACCTCGGCCTCTCGGTATCGGCGCTGCCCGAGGTCGACTACCCGACGATCGAGATCACGACCCTCTATCCGGGCGCGAGCCCGGACGTCATGACGTCCGCGATCACGGCGCCGCTCGAGCGCCAGTTCGGCCAGGTGCCGGGCCTCCTGCAGATGTCCTCGACGAGCTCGGGCGGCGCGTCGGTCATCACGCTCAAGTTCACGCTCGACCTGACGCTCGATGTCGCCGAGCAGGAAGTGCAGGCCGCGATCAACGCCGCGGGATCGTTCCTGCCGACTGACCTGCCGATGCCGCCCGTCTACGCGAAGGTCAATCCCGCCGACGCGCCGATCCTGACGCTCGCCGTGACCTCCGGCACCCTGCCGCTGCCGGCGGTCGAGGACTACGTCGACACGCGCCTCGCGCAGAAGCTGTCCGAAGTGCCGGGCGTCGGCCTCGTGTCGATCGGCGGCGGCCAGCGCCCGGCGGTGCGCGTGCAGATCAACCCGGTCGCGCTCGCCGCGTCCGGACTCACGCTCGAGGACGTGCGCACCGCGGTCGGCAACCAGAACGTCAACCAGGCCAAGGGCAGCTTCGACGGCAGCATCCAGGCCTCGACGCTCGATGCGAACGACCAGCTCCGGACCGCGGATGAGTACCGGAAGCTCGTGCTCGCCTACAAGAACGGCGCCGCGATCCGCCTCACCGACGTCGGCGATGTCATCGACGACGCCGAGAACAGCAAGCTCGCGGCCTGGGCGAGCATCAACGGCAAGACGACCCCGGCGGTCATCCTCAACATCCAGCGCCAGCCGGGCAGCAACGTCATCCAGACGGTCAACAAGACGCTCGCGCTCCTGCCGCAGCTGCAGGCGAGCCTGCCGGGCGCGCTGCAGGTGACCGTGCTCGCCGATCGCACCACGACGATCCGCGCCTCGGTGCACGACGTCGAGTTCGAGCTCGGCCTCTCGATCGCGCTGGTCGTCATGGTGATCTTCCTGTTCCTGAGGAACGTACGCGCGACGATCATCCCGAGCATCGTGGTGCCCGTGTCGCTGGTCGGCACGTTCGGCCTCATGTACGTCGCCGGCTTCTCGATCAACAACCTGACGATCATGGCGCTCACGATCGCGACCGGCTTCGTGGTCGACGACGCGATCGTGATGATCGAGAACATATCGCGCTACATCGAGGAAGGCGTGCCGCCGCTCGAGGCGGCGCTCAAGGGCTCCAAGCAGATCGGCTTCACGATCATCTCGCTGACGGTCTCGCTGATCGCGGTGCTGATCCCGCTCCTCTTCATGCGCGAGGTGGTGGGGCGCCTGTTCCGCGAGTTCGCGGTCACGCTCGCGGTCTCGATCGTGATTTCGGCGGTCGTCTCGCTGACGCTGACCCCGATGATGTGTGGCCGCCTCCTCAAGGTGCACGACGCGGCCAAGGAACCGGCATGGCTCCGGAAGGTGGGTGAGGGCTTCGATTCGCTCGCGGCTGCCTACGGGCGCTGGCTCAAGGTGGTGCTCCAGTACCGCCGCACGACGCTCTGGGTCGCGGTCGGCACGCTGGTGCTGACGATCCTTCTCTACATCCTCGTGCCGAAGGGATTCTTCCCGCTGCAGGACACGGGCGCCCTGCAGGGACTCACGGACGCGCCGCAGTCGATCTCCTTCTCCGCGATGGCGGAGCGCCAGCAGGCGCTCGCGGAAGCGCTCCTCGAGGATCCCGCGGTCGCGAGCATCTCCTCGATCATCGGCATCGATGGCGTGAACGCGACCCTGAACAGCGGGCGCCTCGCGATCCAGCTTAAGCCGCACGGCGATCGCAGCGGCGATCTCGTGGGCCTCATGGCCGAGCTCGGGCAGCGCGCTGCCAAGGTGCCCGGGATCACCCTCTACCTGCAGCCGGTCCAGGACCTGACGATCGAGGACCGCGTGTCGCGCACGCAGTACCAGTTCACGCTCGAGGATGCCGATGGCGTCGAGCTCGCCGCCCAGGTCAAGCGCCTGGTCGACAAGCTCAAGACCGTCGATGGCCTGACCGACGTCGCGAGCGACGTGCAGGACCAGGGCCTGCAGGCGTACGTCGACATTGATCGCGCGAGCGCGAGCCGGCTCGGCGTCACGGTTGCCGGCATCGACAACGCGCTCTACGACGCGTACGGGCAGCGCTTGGTATCGACGATCTTCA
>CAYNCY010000303.1:0-5165 GCA_964395195.1 uncultured Steroidobacteraceae bacterium | reverse complement strand
ACCACGACAAGGGCAAGACCCATTCCTCGGGCAAGCTCCTGTTCCAGGCGCGGATCATTCCGTACCGCGGCAGCTGGCTCGACTTCGAGTTCGATCCGAAGGACTGCATGTACGCGCGCATCGACCGGCGCCGCAAGCTGCCCGTCACGATCGTGCTGCGTGCGCTTGGCTACAACGAAGAGCAGATGCTGGATCTCTTCTTCGAGAAGAACAGCTTCTTCCTGTCGAAGCAGGGCGCCTCGCTCGAGCTGATCCCGGCACGCCTGCGCGGCGAGACGGCGGCGTTCGAGATCCGCATCGGCGACACCGTAATCGTCGAGGAAGGCCGGCGCATCACCGCCCGCCACGTGCGCCAGCTCGAGGACGCGGGCGTCAAGCGCCTGCCCGTCCCGACCGAATACCTGGCCGGCAAGGTGCTGGCACACGACGTGTTCTCGAAGGAGACCGGCGAGGTGCTCGCCAAGGTCAACGAGATCCTGACTGTCGCGACCGTCGCGAAGCTGGTCGACTCGGGGATCGAGGAAGTGCGCACGCTCTACGTCAACGACCTCGACCGCGGCCCGTACATCTCGGACACGCTGCGCATCGATCCGACCCGCACGCGCCTCGAGGCGCTGGTCGAGATCTACCGCATGATGCGCCCGGGCGAGCCGCCGACGAAGGACGCCGCCGAGAACCTGTTCCACAACCTGTTCTTCAATCCCGAGCGCTACGACCTGTCGCCGGTCGGCCGCATGAAGTTCAACCGCCGCGTTGGACGCGATGCGATCACGGGCTCGGGCATCCTGTTCGACGGCCTCTACTTCACGCGTCGCACGGACGAGTTCGGCAAGCGCCTCGCGGCCGAATACGGCCTGCAGTCGGACGTCATCGACGTACTGAAGACGCTGGTCGACATTCGTAACGGCAACGGCGTGGTCGATGACATCGACCACCTCGGCAACCGCCGCGTGCGCTCGGTCGGCGAAATGGCGGAGAACGCCTTCCGCATCGGCCTCGTGCGCGTCGAGCGCGCGGTCAAGGAGCGCCTGACGCTCGCCGAGAGCGAGCCGATCATGCCGCAGGAGATGATCAACGCGAAGCCGGTGGCGGCCGCGGTGAAGGAGTTCTTCGGCTCCTCGCAGCTCAGCCAGTTCATGGACCAGAACAACCCGCTGTCGGAAGTCACCCACAAGCGCCGTGTCTCGGCACTTGGACCTGGCGGCCTCACGCGCGAGCGTGCCGGCTTCGAGGTGCGCGACGTGCACCCGACGCATTACGGCCGCGTCTGCCCGATCGAGACGCCGGAAGGCCCGAACATCGGCCTGATCAACTCGCTGTCCGTGTACGCGCGGACCAACGATTACGGCTTCCTCGAGACGCCGTATCGCAAGGTCGAGAACGGCAAGGTCGGCGAGCGCATCGACTACCTGTCGGCTATCGAAGAGAGCCAGTTCGTGATCGCGCAGGCGAATGCCGAGCTCGACGCCAAGGGCGGCTTCGGCGACGAGCTGGTGTCGTGCCGGTACCAGAACGAGTTCACGTTGATGCCGCGTGCGCGCATCGACTACATGGACGTCTCGCCCAAGCAGATCGTTTCGGTCGCGGCGTCGCTGATCCCGTTCCTCGAGCACGACGACGCGAACCGCGCGTTGATGGGCTCGAACATGCAGCGCCAGGCGGTCCCGACCCTGCGTGCGGACACCCCGCTCGTCGGCACGGGCATGGAGCGCGCGGTCGCGATCGACTCGGGCGTGACCGTGGTCGCGCGTCGCGGCGGCGTGGTCGACTCGGTCGATGCGTCCCGCATCGTCGTGCGCGTGCATGACGCGGAGACGAGCGCCGGCGAGCCGGGCGTCGACATCTACAACCTGACGAAGTACCAGCGTTCCAACCAGAACACCTGCATCAACCAGCGTCCGCTCGTGAAGGTCGGCGACCAGCTGACCCGCAACGACGTGCTGGCCGACGGGCCGTCCACGGATCTCGGCGAGCTCGCGCTCGGCCAGAACCTCCTGGTCGCGTTCATGCCGTGGAACGGCTACAACTTCGAGGACTCGATCCTGATCTCGGAGCGCGTCGTCCAGGAAGACCGCTTCACGACGATCCACATCGAGGAACTGACCTGCGTCGCGCGCGACACGAAGTTGGGCCCTGAGGAAATCACCGCGGACATCCCGAACGTGGGCGACGCCGCCCTCGCGAAGCTCGATGAGGCCGGTATCGTCTTCATCGGCGCCGAAGTGAAGTCGGGCGACATCCTGGTCGGCAAGGTCACGCCGAAGGGCGAGACGCAGCTGACCCCCGAGGAGAAGCTGCTCCGCGCGATCTTCGGCGAGAAGGCGAGCGACGTTAAGGACACGGGTCTGCGCGTGCCCCCGGGCATGGACGGCACCGTGATCGACGTGCGCGTGTTCACGCGCGATGGCGTCGAGAAGGACACCCGCGCGCTCTCGATCGAGAAGGCGGAGATCGAGCGGGTTCGCAAGGACCTGAACGACCAGCGCCGCATCCTCGAGGATGACCTCTTCTCGCGCGTGCGCCAGATGCTGATCGGCAAGACCGCCGCGGGCGGCCCCAAGAAACTCAGGGCCGGCGCGCCGGTGACGGCGGAGTACCTCGATGACCTGCCGCGCGACCAGTGGTTCGAGATCCGGCTCGAGGACGACGACTCGAACAGCCAGCTCGAGCAGGTCGCCGAACGACTGAAGGCGCAGCAGCGCGCGTTCGAGAAACGCTTCGAGGACAAGAAGGCCAAGATCACGGCCGGCGATGACCTCGCCCCGGGCGTGCTCAAGATGGTTAAGGTCTACCTCGCAGTGAAGCGCCGCGTGCAGCCGGGCGACAAGATGGCCGGACGCCACGGCAACAAGGGCGTGATCTCGACCATCGTTCCGGTCGAGGACATGCCGTACATGGAAGACGGCACCCCGGTCGACATCGTGCTGAACCCGCTCGGCGTGCCGAGCCGAATGAACATCGGGCAGGTGCTCGAGACTCACCTCGGCTGGGCCGCGCGCGGGCTCGGGCTCAAGATCGGCAAGATGCTCGAGGCGCAGGGCGCCGTGAGCGAGCTGCGCAGCTTCCTCGACAAGGTCTACAACCAGTCGGGCGGCGCGCACGCCGACCTCAAGTCGCTGAACGATGACGAGTTGCTCGAGCTCGGCCGCAACCTGTCGAAGGGCGTGCCGATGGCGACGCCGGTGTTCGATGGCGCGACCGAGGCCGAGATCAAGCACCTGCTCGCGCTCGCCGATCTTCCGACCTCCGGGCAGACGATGCTGCTCGACGGCCGGACCGGCGAGAAGTTCGAACGTGCCGTCACGGTCGGCTACATGTACATGCTGAAGCTCAACCACCTCGTCGACGACAAGATGCATGCGCGTTCGACGGGACCTTACTCGCTCGTCACCCAGCAGCCGCTGGGCGGCAAGGCGCAGTTCGGTGGCCAGCGCTTCGGCGAGATGGAAGTGTGGGCGCTCGAGGCCTACGGCGCGGCATACACGTTGCAGGAAATGCTCACGGTCAAGTCCGACGACGTGAACGGCCGCACCAAGATGTACAAGAACATCGTCGACAGCAATCACCAGATGGACGCGGGCATGCCCGAGTCCTTCAACGTGCTCGTGAAGGAGATCCGTTCGCTCGGTATCAACATGGAGCTGGAGGAAGAGGGCTGACGAGACCCTCTTCGGCGCGACGCGCCAGTTGATGCAGGCAGGCGGTAATTGACGACACGGTAGGAGTGGACATGAAGGATCTTCTCAAGCTCTTCAAGCAGCAGGTTCCGGTCGAGCATTTCGACTCGATCCGGATCGGCCTCGCTTCGCCCGACATGATCAAGTCATGGTCGTTCGGCGAAGTGAAGAAGCCGGAGACCATCAACTACCGGACCTTCAAGCCGGAAAGTGATGGGCTCTTCTGCGCCAAGATCTTCGGACCGGTGAAGGACTACGAGTGCTTGTGCGGCAAGTACAAGCGACTCAAGCACCGCGGCGTCATCTGCGAGAAGTGCGGCGTCGAGGTCACGCAGAGCAAGGTGCGCCGCGAGCGCATGGGCCACATCGAGCTCGCGAGCCCGACCGCGCACATCTGGTTCCTGAAGTCGCTGCCCTCGCGCATCGGGCTCCTGCTCGACATGACGCTGCGCGAGATCGAGCGCGTGCTGTACTTCGAGGCCTTCGTGGTCATCGAACCCGGCATGACGCCGCTGACCCGTGGCCAGCTCCTGACCGACGAGGCCTACCTCGAGGCGATCGAGGAGCACGGCGATGAGTTCGACGCCCGCATGGGCGCCGAGGCCGTGCGCGAGCTGCTGAAGTCGATGGATCTGCCGGCCGAGGTGACCAAGGTCCGCGAGGACATGGGCAACACGACCTCGGAGACCAAGATCAAGCGCCTGTCGAAGCGCCTGAAGCTGATCGAGTCGTTCATCGACTCGGGCAACAAGCCCGAGTGGATGGTGCTCACGGTCCTGCCGGTGCTGCCGCCGGACCTGCGTCCGCTCGTGCCGCTCGACGGCGGCCGCTTCGCGACCTCCGATCTCAACGATCTCTACCGTCGCGTCATCAACCGCAACAACCGCCTGCGCCGCCTGCTCGAGCTCAACGCTCCGGACATCATCGTCCGGAACGAGAAGCGCATGCTGCAGGAAGCGGTCGATGCGCTCCTCGACAACGGCCGCCGCGGCCGTGCGATCACGGGCACCAACAAGCGCCCGCTCAAGTCGCTCGCCGACATGATCAAGGGCAAGCAGGGCCGGTTCCGCCAGAACCTGCTCGGCAAGCGCGTCGACTACTCCGGCCGTTCGGTCATCGTGGTCGGCCCGCAGCTGCGGCTGCACCAGTGCGGCCTGCCGAAGCAGATGGCGCTCGAGCTGTTCAAGCCGTTCGTCATGAAGCGGCTGGTCGACCTCAACCACGCGCAGAACATCAAGTCCGCGAAGCGGATGGTGGAGCGCGCGACCGGCGGCACGGCGCGCTACGCGATGGTGTGGGACGTCCTCGAAGAGGTCATCACCGAGCACCCGGTGCTGCTCAACCGCGCCCCGACGCTGCACCGCCTCGGCATCCAGGCATTCGAGCCGCAGCTGGTCGAGGGCAAGGCGATCCAGATCCACCCGTTGGTTTGTACGGCGTTCAACGCCGACTTCGACGGCGACCAGATGGCGGTGCACCTGCCGCTGT
>CAYNCY010000302.1:0-5166 GCA_964395195.1 uncultured Steroidobacteraceae bacterium | reverse complement strand
CGGCACTCTTCCCGGTCGGCAAGCTCGCCGACATCTCGAACTCGGGGACCCTGTTCGCGTTCCTCGTGGTCGCCGCCGGGGTCATGATCCTTCGGGTGCGCGACAAGGACCGCAAGCGCACGTTCAGGACGCCGGCCGTGTGGGTGATCGGGCCGCTCGCGATCCTCGGGTGCCTGTTCCTTTTCTTCTCGCTCGGGTCCTACACGCAGATCCTGTTCATCAGCTGGACGGCGTTTGGCCTCTTGATCTACTACGGTTACGGGCGCAACCACAGCAACATGGCGAAGAGCGGCCGCTGAGACGGAACCCGAGCCGCCCGCGGTTCAGCCGCGGGCGGGCTTGAGATCGTCGGGGACGTGCGGCGCGAGGAGCTCGATGAGCTCCTCGTAGGTCTTCGGCGAGCCCGCGACCACGTCGCCTCCCAGCTCGTAGTCGGCGCCGGTCAGGGTGCCGATGCGCCCGCCCGCCTCGACCACGAGCAGCGATCCCGCGGCCGTATCCCACGGGCTCAAGCCGAGTTCCCAGAACGCATCCGTGCGTCCGGCTGCGACCCACGCGAGGTCGAGCGCCGCCGAGCCAGGACGGCGGATGCCGGCGGTCGCGAGCGCGACGGCCTTCAGCATGCCGAGGTAGCTGTCGAGCCAGCGCATGTTGGCGCGGTACGGAAAGCCCGTGCCGATCAAGGCGCCCTCGAGCCCGCGGCTCTTGGAGACCCGGATGCGCTTGTCATCGAGCTGCGCACCGCCGCCGCGGCTCGCGGTGAAGAGCTCGGTGCGAAGCGGGTCGTAGATGATGGCGTGCTCGATGCGCCCGCGGTGCTGGACCGCGATTGACACGCAGAACTGCGGGAAACCGTGCAGGAAGTTGGTCGTGCCATCGAGCGGATCGATGATCCAGGTGACCTCGTCATCGCCCTTTGCCGGGCTCGCGCCGCTTTCCTCGGCGAGGATGCCGTGCGCGGGGTACGCGGCCCGGATGGTCGCGATGATCTCGGCCTCCGCCTGGCGGTCCACGTCGCTGACGAAGTCGTTGCGGCCCTTGCTCGCGATATCGATCGAATCGAGGCGGCTCATGCTGCGCGTGATGACCACGGCCGCGCGGCGTGCCGCGCGTATGCCGATATTGACGAGGGGATGCATGGGCACGGGTTTCAACCAGGACGCGCGGGGATGCGCGATCTTCAGCGGCGCGTAGAATATCAGACGAGCCTCGGAAGGCGGCCCGCGTGCCCATTCGATTCGTCCTCGTCGCCACCCGCCACCCCGGCAACATCGGGGCCACCGCCCGCGCCCTCACGACGATGGGCTTCCGGGAGCTCTGGCTCGTCGCCCCCGAGTCATTCCCGCACGCCGAGGCGACCGCGCTCGCCGCCGGGGCGGATGAGATCCTGATGCAGGCCCGGGTGGTGCCCACACTTCTCGAGGCTGTCGCCGACTGCGGCCTCGTCTACGCGACGAGCGCCCGGCCGAGGAGCGCCTACTACTGGCCGACGTTCAGCCCCCGCGAGGCGGCGCCGAGGCTTCTCGCCGCGGGCCGGGACGGGGAGGCCGCGCTCGTGTTTGGCAACGAGCGGACCGGGCTCTCGAACGAGGAGCTCGCGCTCTGTGCCGGCGTGATCCGGATTCCGACCGACTCGAGTTTCGAGTCGCTCAACCTCGCGCAGGCGGTGCAGGTGCTGGCGTACGAGCTGCGTACCCAGGGTAACGAGGCGCCGGCGGCGGTCGCGCGCGCCGTTCCGCTCGCGCCGACCGCCGAGGTCGAGCGGCTGCTCGGCCATCTCGATGCGGTGCTCACCGAAGTCGACTTCACCGACCGCTCCGGTGGCCCGCACCTCCTTGAGCGTTTCCGGCGCGTGTTCGCTCGCGCCGAGCTCGATGCGGAGGAGGTCAGCATCCTCCGCGGCTTCCTCGCTGCCGTGCAGTCGAAGCGCCGCCGCGCGGGTTCGGGCGCCTGAGGTGACGGCGCGCACCTACCTCGACCACGCGGCGACCTCGCCGCTCGATCCCGCCGTCCGGGCGGCGATGCTGGAGTGCATGGATTCGGGTGTCGGGAATCCCTCCTCGACGCACGCCCGGGGGCGCGCGGCCCGCGTTCGCATCGAGGCGGCGCGCGCCGAAGTCGCGCACCTGATCGGCGCCACGCCGGACTCGATCGTGTTCACCTCGGGGGCGACCGAGGCGGACAACCTCGCGATCCTCGGCGCCGCGCGCGCGAACCGCGCGCGGGGCCTGCGCATCGTGAGCGTGCGCACCGAACATCGCGCCGTGCTCGACGCCCTCGCCCAGCTCGAGCGCGAGGGCTTCGAGGTGAGCCTGCTGGTGCCCGATCGAGGCGGGCGCATCGACCCGGCGGCGTTTTCGAGTGCGCTCAAAGCCGGCACGACGCTTGCCTCGGTGATGCTCGTCAACAACGAGACCGGCGTCGTTCAGGACATCGCCGCGCTCGCGCGCGCCTGCCGCGCGGCCGGCACGCTGCTGCACGTCGACGCCGCGCAGGCGGCGGGGCGCGTGCCGATCGACGTCGCGGCGCTCGATGTCGATCTCCTCAGCCTCTCCGCGCACAAGATCCACGGGCCGGTGGGAGTGGGGGCGCTCTACGTGCGCCGCGCACCACGCCCGACGCTGCAGCCGCTCGCGTTCGGGGGCGGCCAGGAGGGAGGACTTCGGCCCGGGACGCTGCCGGCGCCGCTGATCGTCGGCATGGGTACGGCATTCGCGCTCGCCGCTGCCGAGGCGCCGCGCGAACCCGAACGCCTCCGCTCGCTTCGCGATCGCCTGTGGACCGGCCTCGCGGCGCTTCCCGGAGTGCACCGCAACGGCGCTGCGGAACACGCGGCGCCGCACATCCTCAACGTCTCGATCGAGGGAGTCGACGGCGAGGCGCTCCTCCTCGAGCTCGATGCGCTCGTCGTCGCGAGCGGCGCCGCCTGCAGCGCCGAGAGCGGCGAGCCCTCGTACGTGCTCCGCGCGCTCGGCCGCGACGACGCACTCGCCCAGGCCTCGCTCCGGTTCAGCGTCGGCCGGCCAACGACGACCGCGGACGTCGACCGCGCGATCCAGACGGTGCTCGCGGGGGTCGTACGCCTGCGGGCATTGGCGCCCCCGTGAGTGCCGCGGGCCCCTACTCCGAGGCGGTTCTCACGCTCTTCCGGGAGGCGCCGGGCGCCGGGCGGGCGCTCGGCGAAGGGTGGGTCAACGGCGAGGCAGCGGAGCCCCTGACGGCCACCCGGGTCCGCTGGTACCTGAAGGCGGGCGAGGGGAGGATCGAGCGAATCGCCTACCGGGTGCGCGGCTGCCCGCACACGATCGCCGCGACCGCGCTCGCCGCCCAGTCACTCCCGGGAAAGCCGCTCGCCGGGCTCGACCTCGATCTGGAGGGTCTGGCGCGCGAACTCGAGGTTCCCGCCGCCAAGCGCGGACGGCTTTTCGTGATCCAAGACGCGCTTCACAAAGCATTGCTTCAATTAGGGCCGGGGCCTCCCTAGAATCGGGGCTGACCGGACCCCACATAATCCCCGAGGCACTCCCCACACCCATGGCCGTCACCCTCTCCGCCGCCGCCGCCAATCGTGTCCGCAGCTTCATTGCGGCCCGAGGCCACGGCCTGGGACTTCGGCTCGCGATCAAGCGAACCGGCTGCTCGGGCTACGCTTACGTCGTCAATTACGCCGAGGAGATCGGCCCGGCCGACACGGTGTTCGAGGACCAGGGGGTCAAGGTCGTCGTCGACGCCCAGAGCCTGTCGCTCGTGGACGGGACCGAGGTCGACTTCGTGAAGCAGGGCCTCTCCGAGGCCTTCAAGTTCCGCAACCCCAAGGCCCGCTCCGAGTGCGGGTGCGGCGAGAGCTTCTCGCTCTGACAGCCCCCCTGGGGGGCCAAAAAAATCCTTAAGTCTCGCCCACTTCCGCGCGTCGCTGCGTTGCGGGGGGTGGCGTGCGCCCTATAGAATGGTCGGTCAGGATCGGGCCGTTGGGGTACCCCCCGTCGGGCCGCCGGATCCCCCGTTTTTCCTATCTCAAGAGGTTGATCATGGCGCTCGAGCGCACCCTGTCGATCGTGAAGCCCGATGGTGTCGAGAAGAACCTGATCGGCGAAGTGGCCCGGCGTTTCGAGACCGCGGGTCTCAAGATCATTGCCGCGCGCATGCGCCAGCTGACGCTCACCGAGGCCGAAGGCTTCTACGCCGTCCACCGCGCGCGTCCGTTCTTCAAGGACCTTGTCCGCTACATGACCTCCGGTCCCGTGCTCGTGCAGGTGCTCGAGGGCGAGGGCGCGGTGCAGAAGAACCGCGACCTCATGGGCGCGACCGACCCCAAGAAGGCTGACAAGGGCACCATTCGCGCCGACCTCGCCGCCAGCATCGAGGAGAACGTCGTGCACGGCTCCGACTCCGCCGAGAACGCGGCCCAGGAGATAGCGTACTTCTTCAGCACCACGGAGCTTTGCCCGCGTACGCGCTGAGCGCGTCGCCGGGAGTGCCATGACCGAGACCGCAGCGCGCGTGAACCTGCTCGGGCTGCCGCCGGCAGCGCTCGAGGCGTTCGTCGTCGGCCTTGGCGAGAAGCCCTTCCGCGCGCGCCAGCTCCTGACCTGGATCTACAAGCGCGGCATCGGCGACTTCGCGGCGATGACCGACCTTGGCAAGGACCTGAGGGCCCGCCTCGCGGAGCTCGCCGAGGTGCGAACCCCCGAGATCGCGAGCGAGCATCACTCGGCCGACGGCACCCGCAAGTGGCTGCTCGCGGCCGGCGACTTCAACGGTCGCGCGCAGGCGATCGAGACGGTGTTCATCCCCGAGGTCGGCCGCGGCACGCTCTGCATCTCGTCCCAGGTCGGCTGCGCGCTCGACTGCTCGTTTTGCTCGACGGGCGCGCAGGGCTTCAACCGCAACCTCGAGACGCACGAGATCGTGGGCCAGGTCTGGCTCGCGAGCCAGGCGCTCGGCGTCGGCCCAGCCGGCGAGCGCGCGATCACCAACGTCGTGCTGATGGGCATGGGCGAGCCGCTCGCGAACTACCGCGCGGTGCTGCCGGCACTTCAGATCTTCATGGACGACTCCTGCTTCGACCTGTCGCGCCGGCGCGTGACGCTGTCGACCTCGGGGCTGGTGCCGCAGATCTACCGGCTCGCCGAGGACACCAACGTCGCGCTCGCGGTGTCGCTGCAC
>CAYNCY010000301.1:0-5177 GCA_964395195.1 uncultured Steroidobacteraceae bacterium | reverse complement strand
AACTCCCCGCCAATCGGCGCGTGGCCGGAGGGTGGCACGAAGCCGCGCATCAGGAAGCACTCGTCGCTGACCTCGACCCGGTCGGCAGGCACGTCGTACTCGAAGAACCCCATCCGCACGCCCTCGGCGGCGAGCCTCAGGTGATCGCGCGTCTGGTCCGCCGCGAGCTCGGCGAGCGTGCGGGTTCCCTGGTCGTGCGTTTCCGTGAGGAGCGCCCGGACGGCGGGATCCTCGAGCAGGTTCGTGCCGACGATGCGCACCGAGAGCCAGGAGCCGTCGGCGTGAATGAGCCTAAGCGGCAGGTCGCCGACTCCCTTGCCGTGCGGCGCGTCCGCGAGGCGCTGGATCCAGTTACGGAGCCGCCCGGCATCCTCGACGTGGACGTGATCGAAGGCGCTGTGGCCGCGCCGAAGCGCCGGCTCCCGTCCGGCGGCGAGCGCAGAGCCGTACTGGTGCAGGATCGTCCCGTTGCGGTCGATGAGCGTGACGACGTTGAGCAGGTGGCTCGCGATGACCGCGAGGTCGGGTTCGGCCGCCGTACCGCCGGACGGATGGGTAGTCCCCAGGTTCGTCACGATGAGGAGCACGCGGCCCGAGCCATCGACCGGCCGCCAGCTGAACTCACCGCTGCGCGGGCCCGTCGGGGTCCGGACCGACCCGTCGAGGGCGCCGGCCGCGCCGCCGAACAGAAGGGTCGCCGGCAGGGGCGCACCGTCGCGGCGGTGGAGCCCGAGGTCGCCGGCCGATTGGCCCACGAGGGCGGCGGACACCTGGCCGGTGAGCGAGGCGAATCTCTCGCTCGACCATTCGACGAGGACATCGTCGCCGCTTCGCCGGAGGAGGATCACCCCGTCCCCGACAGATTCAAGCAAGCTTTCGGCGCCGAGTCCTGGCGGCAGGGAAACCGTCATGGCGGTGTGAAGCTCGGGACTCGCGCTCATGGGGCCCGATTGTTCTCCTCCGCCCCGAATTAGCCTACCCGGGATTCCCCTAATCACCCCTGAGTCACCCCCTCGTTCGATCGGGCCTCAGTAGACCTCGCGCTGGTGCACCCGGTGGGCCGGGCCGGGGAAGATGCCGAACGTGGCGAGGCCCTGGGGGTCTGCGCCCGTGCTCCAGCTGTACTCGAGCCAGCCCGGCGCATTGGCGCTCACGGTCAGCGCCCCGGAGTTGCCGGCCCCGGGCGCGGCGAGGATGAGATTGAAGTCTCCGCCCGCGGCCGTCGTCCTGTAGCGGCTGGCAGCCGCCGTCGCGCAGCCGACGCCGGAGGTGCCCGGGCTCCCGCTATCCCGCACGCAGGTCTCCCCCGCCGACAGGTTCTGCTGGTAGCTGCTGAAGGTGATCGGGGGCGCCGTCGTGCAGCTGTCATCGGAGTTGGCGGTGAAGCCTTGCGTCGCGCTCAGGTAGTACTGGGTCGTCAGCGACATCGGGAGGTCGAGGAGTTCCGAGCCGACCGCATCCCGGAGCAGCATCCGCCCGTAGCGCTGCACCGCGCTCGTGCTGAAGCTCATGCCGCTGCCGGAGCCGAAGGTGATCGGGTTCGTGGCGGAGATGCCATCGGTGTCGATCACGTTGATGCCAAGGGCGATGTTCGCGGCGAATGGGGCGATCGCGGCACCGCGGCTGTACTTGATTCCGGTCCCGGCGCTGAAGGTCAGGGTCACCTGGCCGGTGCCGAGGTCGCCGATCGCCGGATCCGCGCTCGTCGCGGGGAGCCCCGAGACGTCGAGCCCGGGGCTCGCGGGAGTCGGGGTGTACGTGCGCCCGGTGAGCGAGCTGTTGGTGAGCTTCTGGAAGGCGCCCGTGTAGTTGCGGGCGGTCGCGCCCGAGGCAGTCAGCGCGGTCACGGTCGCGACTGGCGCGACGGTGTAGGTGAGTGGCTGGCCCACGTAGCTGTAGCCGCCGGCCGTGCACGCGGTCCCGATCACGGGCGTGTTGAGCACGACGCCGAAGCCGTTCGGGATGAAGCGTCCGACCGACCCCGAGGTCGTGCCGGTGACGGAGCCGGTGCCGAGATAGCTCGCGACGGCGGGTGTCAGCGTGATGATGCCGACCTCGGGCCAGTTGAAGGTCGTGCCGGTCGCGACGCCGCTCGCGAAGGACCCGAACGCCGACGCGTTGTTGAGCGCCGCGGCGTCGCCCCCCGCGGGCAGCGAGAGGTTCGCTGTGAGCGTCACGCCCTGCGGCGACACCTCGCGACCGTAGTTCGGCGTGACGGCGCCGCTGAAGTTGGTCGCGGTCACGGTCGCCGAGAACGCCTGCCCGGCCTGGATGAACGCCGTGCCGATCGCCGTCGTCGCGCCCGGGTTATTGCCGGGAGCCGCGAGCCCGGACGCGCAGGTTCCGGTGCCGACGGTCGTGCACTTGATGCCGGAGAGCGTGAAGTTGTAGGGCTGTACGACGTACTGGCTGCTGCCGGTCATGTAGGTCGAGGACGCGCCGCCGCCACCGAGCGGAATGTTGTACCGCGCGAGCAACGTGACCTGGCCGACGTCCGTGTAGTTGAGTGCAATCGGCGCCTCCGCGTTCGCCGTGCTGAACTTGAGGGGGACCGTCGTGTAGGTGCTGACGCCGCTGTTCGGGTTCGAGGCGATGCTCGTCGTGGTCGAGTTGTTGGTGACGCTGAGCGTCTGGCCGGACACGCAGCTGGTCGGGTTGTTGCACTGGTAGGCGAGGCTGATGTTGGCGGTCGAGCCGCTCGGGAACACGGTGGTGCAGGCTCCGGTGTTCGTGTCGGTGCGGATCGCCTGGAGCGCGAGGCTCTGCGTCGAGGTCTTGCCCGCGACCTGGGTCGGGATCGTGGTCGCGACGTTCGCGCCGTTCGTGATCCGAAATCCGGAGGGCGCAAAGGTGAGGCTCTGGTGCTCCGACGCCGTCGCGGTACCCGATGTCTGGGTGACCGAGCCGCTCACGACGTTGATGCTGAGCGTCTCGGCGACGGTGTCCTTGAGCGAGAGGACAACGGCACCCGCGTCGGCACTCGTGTAGGTGTAGCTCGCCGTCCCGCTGTTCGCGGCGCCGGCGACAAAGCTGCCGGTGCCGGTAGTCAGCGCCCAGTCGCCGTGCCCCGTACTCGTGCTGATCGAGATGGCGGCGGTCGTCGAGACCGCCGTGTGCGCGGCGTTGTGCGCGGTGATCGTGACCGGCGTCGCCTGGCAGTTGACGGCGGTGCCCGCGTTCGTGATCGCGAAGTGGTCGGGCACGACGCCCGTCGCGGGCGCGAAGGTCGCGATCGCCGCCGCCCAGCCGCTCAGTGCCGCCTGGGTCGTGAAGGTGATGCTCTGCACGCCCTTGGCGTTGACGATCTTATCGACGCCAGCACCCGCGGTGTCGCCGGCGTTCTGGTACACGACCGCGCGCGTCGTGTAGCCGCTCGTCGGCACGATCGAGGAGAACTGCGTGGCAGGGTTGTCGACGCCGAAGGTGGCGACGACGAGCTCGTTCGCGTAGTTCGTCGCCGCGGTCGTCGCGACGCTCGCCGCGGCCGTCGACCCCGTCGTCGCATTGGCGCGATCGACTGCGCCGACTCCCGAGTACTCGAGCGCGACTGCCTCGATCTGGCTGGAGCTGTCGTTACCCGTCGTCTTGACCGTCACCTTGAGGTTGCTCGCCGTCGCGGTGACAGGCGCCGAGAAGACCGCCGCCGTCTCGTACCACGGCGACTGCAGGATTGTCGCCTGCGTGGCGGCGGTGTAGGTGTTGCCGACGCTGTCGCTGACGGAGAGCGTGGGACCCGTGTTCTGGGTCCAGTTCCAGACCAGCACCACGATCGTGTCGCCGACGACGGGCTTGGTGCCGAGTGCGGACGACGTCGTCGTCACGCCGGCGGTCGTACCGAAGAGTCCGCTCGACTGGACGAAGGCGACCTGGGCGAGCGCCGGGGTCGCCGCGAACGCGAACAGGGCCAGGAGCGCCTGCAGGGCACGCACGAACCACCGCGACAGCGAGGGGCGGCGCCAGGACATCGCGGGCGAATGGTTCATCAGCTTGCGTCCGTAAACGTGCCGCTGACGACGCGGTGGACGTAGGCAGGCTGGCCATACGTGCCGAGCGTCGCGCTCGAGTTGATCACGTAGGCCGTATTGGAGGCGGCTCCGCTCGCGAAGACGGTCGAGGAACACGTGACAATGACGGTAAAGCCGTTGAGGGCCGCTTCCGTCAGGCTCAGGGTCGTCGAGCTCGCGCAACCACCGCCGTTGAAGGCGTTGTAGGCCGCCCACTCGATGCCGGCGCGCGCGGCTGCAAGTGCGCGTGACTCCTCGAGCCCCATCGTCACGGCGTGCTGCTGACTGTTGCCCACGCGGATTGCGACCAGCGCGAGAGCACCCAGCACCACGATGAGGAAGAGCGCCGGAACGAGCGCGAAGCCGCGGCGACTGGGCCGGGCAAGGGTGTGACGGTTCATGGCACGTTCGCCACCTGCACTTCGTGCAGGAGCCTGACGGTCTCGCCGCTGCTCGAGATCCCGAGCGTCAGCGTCGCGAGGGCATTGCGCTGCGCGGTGCCCGATGAGTAGGTGAACGCGCAGCTGCTGATGCCCGCCGCGACGAGGGCGGCGGTCGCCCCCGCGGAGGTCAGTGTCGCGCTGCTCGAGGGCTGCGCGGTCGCGATCGTGTAGCCCGAGTACCGCGTCAGCGTGCCCGCCGTCGGATCGCAGAGGTAGGACACCGGGCCGCTGACCAGGTACACGCGCTTGCCGGGCGAGCCGTAGGCGAACTTGAATGAAGGGCTCAGGGTGACGAGGTTCTGATTCGCGGCGGAGCCCGCCGCAATGCTGATGGTCGTACCGGCGGGCGTGATGACGTTCGCCATCTCGTAGGCGTTCGCACCCGGCACGCCAACGTTGTAGATCGAGAGGTACGCGGTCGTGGACGACCAGGGCAGCGTCAGCTGCGTGAACGGCACGGTCGTCGAGAACGCGCCGTCCGCAGCCGTGAAGTCGAGCTCGAGCGCCGGGTTCGAGAGCGGGCCGTCGTCGCGGTAGCGGGCGCCGTCGACGGTCGCGAGGAGCTCGAGCGCGCTCACGCTGCCGCTCGTCGTCACGCGGACGCTGTTCGGGAGCGCACTCCGCAGGTCCCGCGCGATGAAGCGTAGCGAACTGTCAGCCGAATCGACGAGGGTCGCCCGGCGCGTCTGCGCGCTGTAGGCGTTCATCGGCAGCACGATAAAGAGCGCCA
>CAYNCY010000300.1:0-5179 GCA_964395195.1 uncultured Steroidobacteraceae bacterium | reverse complement strand
GAACGACCTGCGCCGTCTGCGAGCGCCGCTCGATTACAACCTGCAGATGGCGCGCGAGCCCGAGGTGCGCCGTGTCCGAGTAGCTCGCGACGCGTGCATCGACGAGCGAGCGGCGTACGACGTTCGCGACGCGATTGACGAGCGGGTGGTGGACGACGCAGTTCGGGATGTGCACGACGCTGTGCGTGCCGAGCTCGAAGAGCCCGACCTTCGGGGACGCGATCCGTCCGCGGATCGCGAGCCGGGCGCGCAGTCGAAAGCCGGTCGTGTCGCCCGAGACGACCGCCACCGGCGGCAGATCGTGCGCCCGCGCGATCTGCTCGAGCGTCCGGCGCGCGTCCATGGAGATGCCGTGCTCGCCGTAGCGCGGGCATCCGGGACACGGCGGTCGGTGCGGGCACGGCGCCAGCCGCTCGCGACGCACGGGCGCGGGCGCAGGTCCCTCGCCGCCCGTCATGCAGGCACTGCGAGCATCGGGCTCACTTGCGCGCCCAGTAGTCCCGCATCAGCTCGTGCGACCACGCGGGCTGGCGGATCGCGCCGCGCGGCAGGAATTCCTGCATCACGGGCTTGATATCGAGCACCGGCGTACCGTCGATGGCATCGAGCTCGGCGACGGTGAGGACGGCGCCGTCCACCCGCAGCAGCCGGCAGATCGTGCTGCCGATCCGGTTCGGGCGGTTCTTGCCGCGTTGGCCGAATATTCCGACGAGCGGCCATTCGCTATTGTTGCGCGGGTGACGCGCGCCGCTGACGACCCGCGACTCATCGACCCCGTGGAAGTGGTAGATCACTTCGATGTGCGAGAACCCTCCGAGGCCGAGCAGCGCCTCTGCGGCCAGGGGTGCCGCGAGTTCGATCCGCGCCTCCTCGCCGCCCCAAAAATCGTCCTCGGCCGCTGCGCGCGCACCCGTCACGTACCCGATCGGTGTCATTTCGATTTTCACGCGCCTGTCCCCGGCCTGCTGGCCGCGCCGCGAGCCCGCGGATGCGGCGCTCGCGCGGATTATACTGACCCGGCGCACGCGTTCCGCGGGATGATCCGGGGTACTGACGGGAGACTGGCATGAGAACGGGCGTCACGGCGATCGCCTTCGCGCTTCTGCTCGGCGCGCTCGCCGCCGGCGCGCCCGCCGGTCAGGCAGCGGCACCTGCCGCGAACGCCGGCGTCCCGCCCGACGCCAACACCTCGGATCCGAACGCGCCCTTCTACATCGATCTCGCCGCGCTTGATTTCAGTACGGCGCCGCCGACGCACGACCCTTCCAATTCGCGCTACCCCGGCGCAACCGAGCTCGCGGACGGTGCGCTCCCGGCGCTCGCGAGCCGCGGGAACTTCATCATCGGTCCGACGCATGCACCGGCGCCCGAGACCGTCGCCCGGCCGGGCGTCCCGACCGGGCGCGTCGTCTCGTTCACGATGCGTTCGACCGACAGCGCGATCTACCGGCCCGGCCTCGTTCGCGACGAACCGCAGTGGAACGCGGCGATCCGCACCGCGAAGGCCGCTCCGGGCGATCCCTCCAACCTGCTCATCTCGACGAGCCACCCGGGAACCTGGACCCGCAGCGTGTCGGTGTACGTCCCGAACGGGCCGCGCGTCGCATCGCCGGCACCCTTTCTCGTGTTCGGTGATGGCGGCGGCGGGTTCGATCGCACGGTGTTCACGACGCTCGACAACCTGATCGCCGCGCACCGCCTGCCGGCCATCGTGGCCATCTCGGTCGGCAACGGCGGACAGGATGCGCAGGGAAGCCAGCGCGGCTTCGAGTACGACACCGTCTCCGGCACCTACGCGGAGTGGATCGAGCGCGAGGTCCTCCCGCTCGTCGAACAGCACGCTCACATCCGGCTCACGCGCGACCCGGACGGTCGCGCGACGATGGGGCTCAGCTCGAGCGGCGCGGCGGCGTTTTCGATGGCCTGGTTCCACCCCGAGCTCTATCACCGTGTCCTCGGGTATTCGCCGACGATGGTGAACCAGCAATGGCCACACAACCCTGCCTTGCGGGGTGGCGCGTGGGAGTACCACAGCGCGTGGCCCGGTCCGGCCCTGCCGGTTGCCGTCGTGAATGGCCTCGCCGTACCCGCGCCCTCGGATGCCGAGATCGGGACGCCGCTCATTGCCCGCGGTCCGCGAAGGCCGATTCGCTACTGGTTCGAGGTCGGGGACCGGGACCTCTTCTACCCGATCGCGGCGATGGCGGACGGGATGCACGACTGGGTGCTCGCGAACGAGAACATGGCGCGGGTGCTGGCCGCGGGCGGCTATCAGTACCAGTTCGTGTTTGCGCGCAACGCCAGCCACGTCGACTGGCAAACCCTGCTGCAGACGCTACCGACCGCGCTCGAGTGGGTGTGGCAGGGCTATCCGGTGCGCCCGTAGCGCGGCGCGGCGGGAAGTCCCGCCGCGCCGTTTCGATCCGCTTACTTCGGCAGCAGCGTGACCGGGACTTCCATGATGCTGTCGACCGGCAGCTTGTTGAGCTCGGCCGCCTTGCGCACCGCCGCTTCGCTCGGGCCCTCGTAGACACAGAAGGTCTTGGTCTCGTCGGCGTTCGCGTACGACTGGACCCACTTGACGCCGACCGAGGCGTTGTTCGCGTTCACCTTCTTCTTGGTCGCGGCGTCCAGGCCCTTGAGCGCCCCTGCCGGGAACGTGCGCTCGATCAGGTAGCGGTGGACGGCGACCTTCGATTCGGTGGCAGGGGCGGCCGCGTGGTCATCACCCGCGACGGCCTGCGTACCGGCCAGGAGCAGCATCAACGCCAGGATCTTCTTCATGTTCATCTCCCCGAGTGTGTATGGAGGCAAAGGACCGATCGTCCCGCCCTGGGCCGACTGGGGTGGCCAGGGCGTGGGTACAGCATCGGGGAACCCCGCAACGGGGTCTTGAAGGGCGCCTGAAACATTTCTGAAGGCTGGCTAAGGCCGCGAGGGTCTGTACGGGGAGTCCCGGCGCTTACTTTGCCGCGAATGGAGACTCCGCCGCACCCTCGGCGTTCCACGACGCAACACCGTGCCGTTCCTTACAATCCGACCCGCTCCGCCAACTCGAGGGCCCCGACGACGATGAGCCGTTCGCGAATCGATCTTGATGACTTGCGCCGGTACGCGGTTGCGCGCTCCCTCTTCACGCCCACCTCACTCGGACGCGCGATCAAGCGGCTCGGTTTCGTGCAGGCGGACCCGATACGCGCCCCGGCGCGTGCGCAGGATCTGACGCTGCGCCACCGCGTCGTCGGCTACGTCGCCGGCGATCTCGAGCGCCGCTATCCGCGCTTGCCGATCGAGGAAGATTTCTTCGTCAACTACGGTTTTCTGCCGAAGGAGCATCACGCGCTGATGCACCCGCGCCGGCCGGCCGCACGCTGGTCGGCCGCGCGCCAGCGGCAGGCCCTCGCGGTGCTCGACTTTGTCCGCGAGCGCGGCGCGACCCACCCTCGCCTCGTCGATGCGCACTTCTCGCACGGCAAAGTCCAGAACTGGTTCGGCGGCTCGAGCAACGCGACGACCCAGCTCCTGGATGACATGCACTACCGCGGTTTGCTCCGGATCGCACGACGCGACGGTGGCGTCAGGATCTACGCGGCGAGGCCCTCGCTCCCCGCCCCCGTCGACCGGTCGTCGGCCGACGCTCGCTTCGACGCGCTCGTCGACATCGCGATCGCGAAGTACGCCCCGCTGCCCGCGCCGAGCCTCGGGATGCTGCTGAGCTACCTCTGCCGTGGCGTTCCGCAATGGAAGCGGCAGCGCGCCGGCGCGCTCGCGCGCGCGAAGGCGCGCTGCGCGCGCGCGCGGATCGGCGCCACCGACTGGTTCTGGCCCGAAACCGAGTCGCCGGGGTCCGTGCGCTGGCGTCCCGACGCGCAGGTGCGATTGCTGACTCCGTTCGACCCGATCGTCTGGGACCGTCGTCGCTTCAAGATGCTGTGGGACTGGGAGTACCGCTTCGAGGCCTACACGCCGGCACCCAAGCGAAAGCTCGGCTACTACGCGCTACCGGTCCTCTGGCACGACCGAGTGGTCGGCTGGGCCAACCTCGGCGTCACCAACGACCGGCTCGTCAGCGCCTTCGGCTATGCCGCCGGTCGCGCCCCGGCGGACCCCGCTTACCGCCGCGGCCTCGAGGCCGAGCTCGCGCGCATGAAAGCATTCCTCTGGCTCGAGGGCGCCTCGCCAGCGAGCGTCTGACGGCATGCTCGCGGTGTCGCGGCCGGCGACAGGCGCGACGACGATCCGGCGCCGCTATGATGCGTCGGGACCGGGAACGGAGTGAACTGCGTGGTCTGCAGGAAGTACCGGGTCAGCGGGCGGGTACAAGGCGTCTTCTATCGCGCCAGCGCCCAGGCACGCGCCCGCGAGCTCGGGATAACGGGTTGCGCACGCAATCTCCCCGACGGCTGTGTCGAAGTCGTCGCGTGCGGGGATCCGGATCAGCTCGACCGATTCGTCGAGTGGCTCCGGAGCGGCCCGACGGCCGCGCACGTCGCGTCCGTCGAATCGGCGGAGCATCAGCCGGCGACGTGGCCCACCGACTTCTTGACGGGCTAAAGGGAGCGGCACCCGCGCTCGGCCTGCGTCCGAGAATTTCGCTCCTACCAGATGCCGCCGAGTGCGACGGTGATCGCCTCGCCATTCACGCCGCCGGCGGCGTCGCTGCACAGGAACGCGATGACCTCGGCGACCTCACGCGGTTCGAGGACGCGCTTCTGCGGGTAGATGTCGGCGCGCTCCTTCCACACCTGCTCGACAGTGATGTTCCGACGCTCGGCCTCGGTCTTCGCGGAACGCTCCGCCATCGCTGTCCGCACCCACCCGGGCAGAACGGCGTTGGACGTCACGCCGAAGGGACCTGCGTCCTGCGCGACGGCGCGCGCGAGTCCGATGACGCCGTGCTTGGAGGCCGTATAGGCGCTACCGGCGCGTTCGGCCTTCTCGCCTGCCGTCGAACTTGTGAACACGAGGCGACCGAAGCCACGCTTGCACATCCCGCCGACGGTAAGGCGTGCGAGCTCGAACGGACCGTCGAGATTGACCCGCATCGTTTCGCGCCAGACGGCGGGATCCTGCTCCCAGACCAGGCGTTCGTGGGCCGAGCCGATGCCGTGGTTGACGACCAGGACATCAACGGGGCCCAGGCGCCGCTCGGTCTCGGCGACCGCGTGCGCGCAGCCCT
>CAYNCY010000299.1:0-5184 GCA_964395195.1 uncultured Steroidobacteraceae bacterium | reverse complement strand
TGAAAACGACGCCGCGCTCGTATTCCTGCGCGATCCGCAGACCCGAGAGCGCAAGGACGACCAGAAGAAGAATCGCTATCGCTACAGGCATGGGTGCTCCTCGACACGACGCGGCGAAGACACGCCGCATTCATCGCAGCAGCTCAGCAGGGCCTTAGACGCCTCGCTGCCACTGATGTCTGCCGCATTGCTCCAGGGCGTTCGCGCGGCGGCAGCATGCTTATGCTACGACTCGGCACCGCGGTTGTCGTCGTGTCGGTTGACGACGTTGGATCACAAGTAAGTCACTGATAATCCAAGGCATGTGAACGCAAGCGCTTGGTGGATTAGGCTTCCCTTGAATGAGTCGTCCGCCGCCGTCGGATCATGGAGAACGAATGTGAAATGGCCTCTCGCGCTCGTTTCAGGGTTTGCAATCACAGCGGCTGCCGCGGGGCCGCCGCCGGACGTCGGCTGGCCGGCCTATGGCGGCGACGCCGGCGGCACACGCTACTCGCCACTGACCGAAATCACTCCCGCGAATGTCGCCAAGCTCGAGGTGGCCTGGACCTTTCGTACCGGCGAGCTCGGTGAGGGAGTCAAGGACTGGAAGCGCTCGGCGTTCGAAGCGACGCCGATCCTGTACGACGGAACTCTGTACCTGACCACGAGCAGCACGGACGTAGTCGCCGTGAATGCGGTCACGGGGAAACAGCGCTGGAAGCACGCGAGCGAGAGCCGCAAGGACCTGCATTACTCGGACGGAGTGTCACGTGGCGTTTCACTGTGGGTGGACGAGGCGACGCCGCGCGAGGCGGCGTGCCACGGGCGCATCTACGCACCCACGCTCGATGGCCGACTCCTGGCGCTGGACGCGGCGACCGGCAGGCCTTGCGAGGATTTCGGCACCCACGGCGCCGTCAATCTGCTGCTCGACATCCGGTCCACTTTCGAGGAAGGGGACGAGTGGCGTGATTACCTGGTGACGTCGCCCCCGGCGGTGCTCGACGGCAAGGTCATCGTCGGCTCATCGATCGGTGACAACCGCGCGGTGCTCGAGGAACTCGGTACGGTCCGCGCGTACGACGCGCGCTCCGGGAAGCTCGTGTGGAGCTGGGATCCGATCCCCCGCGACCCTTCGAACCCCGTATATAAAGAGTGGAACCCCGAGAGCCTCAAGACGGCGAGCGCGGCCAACGCCTGGGCACCGCTCTCGGTCGACCCCGAGCGACACCTCGTGTTCGTCCCCACGGGCTCGGCCAGCCCGGATTTCTTTGGCGGCGAACGCCTGGGAGACAATCGCTGGGCAAACTCGGTAGTGGCGCTCGATGGAAATACGGGTCAGCTCCGGTGGGGGCAGCAGCTCGTTCATCACGATATCTGGGACTACGACGTTGCATCGCAGCCAACGGTCGCCGACGTGGTTCACGACGGCCGGCACATCCCGGCGATCATCCAGGCCACCAAGACGGGCTTCCTGTTTACCTTCGACCGGGAGACCGGCGCACCCATCTTCCCGATCGTCGAACGAGCCGTCCCTCAGGATGCGGTGCCGGGCGAGCATCCGTCTCCGACGCAGCCGTTTCCGGTCGCCCCCCCGGCCCTGACACGACAGGCCCCCGTCTCACCGGACGACGCCTGGGGAGTCGCCTGGTTAGATACGCGCGCGTGCCGCAAGCGGATCGAGAGCTATCGCTCGGAAGGAATTTTCCAGCCGCCATCGCTCAGCGACTCCCTGATGCAGCCGGGCAATGCCGGCGGGTCCAACTGGGGGAGCATTGCCTTCGACGCACAGCGTCAGGTCGCGGTCGGCGTTACAATGAACCTGCCGTTCGTGGTCGCGCTCATCCCGCGTGCCGACCTCAAGAGCGAGCGCGAGTCCGGGAAATATCCGGACGCCGAATTCGCACGCCAAACGGGCACTCCCTACGGGATGCGACGCGAAGCGTTCAAGTCCGGCCTCGGCATTCCGTGCGTCAAGCCGCCGTGGGGCACGCTCTCGGGCGTCGACATGCAGCACGGAACAATCAAGTGGCAGATACCGCTTGGTGACACACCGTTCATTCACGTGAACCTCGGCATGCCCGGTATTGGCGGCCCGATCGTGTCGGCAAGCGGCCTCGTGTTCGTTGCCGCGAGCCTGGATGACCGCTTCCGGGCGTTCGACACGGACACGGGCAAACTCCTGTGGGAGGTAAAGCTGCCGGCGGGCGGCCAGGCGACGCCGATGACCTACTCGATCGGCGGCCGGCAATACGTCGTGATTGCAGCCGGCGGCTACAAGGGCGACAGCACCCGTGGTGACTACGTGGTGGCGTACGCGCTGCCGCGCTGAAGCTAACGCCTCGCGCGAAAGGCCGGCGTCGACATTCAAAGGGGATTATGGAAAGAGTGCAGGCATCCCCCCGCCGAAGGTGCAATGACCGTTCTGGTATCGTGATCACGTTCTGATCTCGCGTGCGAGCGTGGGGACGCGCCGCTACGCTGATAATCAATGGTTCTAAAGGGAGCTTGGCCATGAAGAAGTCAACAATTGCACTCGGCGTCGTCGCCCTCGCGCTTGCCAGTGCGCCTGCCTACGCCACTGACAACAAGGGACACTGCTCGCTCGCGACACTGAGCGGAACGCTCGCCTGGAGCGGCATCACGCAACACCTCAACGGTACGCCGAGCGCTGGCAGTGGCTTTGAATACTACGATGGCCACGGCCACATGAAGTACTACGAGCAGTACAGCGATGGCTTGACGAGTGCAATCTACAGCGGGACGGGAACCTACACGCTCGGCGCCAATTGCATCGCGAACGTCCTCTACGACGGCGTCCAGCCGTGGATGTATTTTGTGGCCGCGGACGGCAGTCGTTACTTCTATTCGAACACGTTGAACACCGGCGGCATCTCGGCCGGCAAGCTCGAAAAGGTATCGGACGCTGACCTCGTTCCGTAGGTCACGGCGCCACGGCCCGGTCGGTCCGGGCCGTGTTGCGGCGCCGAAAACCGGGGCGGCCCGCGGCCCCGGGATTTCGATAAGATCTGCCCAGCGATTGGGCAGTCAGATTCCTACCCACTATTTCTCGGTGATGGCGGCTCGCCTGCGCAGGAGCGCGCCTCGTCCCGCGATACACCGCGACAACGCCTCCCGAGGACTGTCTGCGCGAATCGCTGGCGTTCTCCTCGCTGTTGCCTCGGTGGCGCACGCTGAGACGCCACCGACCATCGTCGAGGACCAGCGGATGCTGCCCTACATCGAACCGGGCCAGCGGGTCGGCATCGGCAGTCGACGCATCAACCTCCATTGTGCGGGCGCTGGCAACGGGGGTCCTACCGTCGTCCTGATGGCCGGGTTATTCAGCTGGTCACTCGTCTGGTACAAGACGCAGCCGGTGATCGCACAACACGCGCGCGTCTGCGCCTTCGATCGCGCCAGTTATGGCTTCAGCGACCCGGCGCCGCGACCCCAGATCGTCTCCGAAGTGATCGAGGACTTGCACAAGGCACTTCGAGCCGCGTCCATTCCGGGACCGTACGTGCTGGTGGGTCACTCGTTGGGCGGCCTTGAAGCACGGATCTATGCGCAGCGATGGCCTCAAGAGGTCGCAGGCATGGTCCTGGTCGATACGAGCCCCGCTGGAGAAGGGCTGCTCGACGAGAGCCAGCCTGCCTTCGATGACGCGGCCGGACGAGAGAGCTATGCGGCGGACATGATGCATTGTGCTTCGCTCGCGGCACGCGGGGTTCTCGAATCGTCGAGTACTGACTTCAAGGAATGCTCCGCTGCTTTGCCGCGCGATACTCCGGCGGCAGTCAGGCGCAAGCTGCCGCAATTGTTGACCGCCCCGTACTTCGAAGCCAAGGTATCGCTGATTTCGAGCCTGTACACGCATCGGTACGACAGCGCTGACCACCAGTCCCTCGGCGCGATGCCGCTGGTGGTGCTGTCAATCGAGCATCCCTGGACTTCCGCGACGCCGGCCGGCGTGCGGCTCGATCGGGAATACGGAGCGGTCTGGAACGAAATGCACCTGGAGCTCTCGCGCCTCTCCTCGCGCGGCGTGCACCGGCTCATCAAGGACTCCGGACACCATATTCAACTTGATCAGCCGCAGGCCGTGGTCGATGCCGTGGACGACGTGCTGCACCTTGTTCGCTCCGACGCACAGCCCTGATCATCCGAGCGGGCGCGGCTTCGTGAAGCACATCTCGCCGTTCTTCATAAAATACATCGTCGCTTGGACATCGTTCTGCTTGGCCGCGCTGGTGGTCCTCTTCCGGGATCGAAAGCGCTTGCTCCCCGAATGGCGCGCTTACCTCGACTTTCTATGCGTACCGTGGAAGCTGTGGCTGTTTCTGCCGGCTCTGCTCTTCGTCTCGTTTGCAGGCTGGTGGACGGACGATGAAACGTGGGACCTGGTGACGGGATCGGGGATGGCGATTCTCACGTTCCTCACCGCGCCTTGGTCAGTCGGCGTGGGTTATCAGGCTCTCGTTGGCCGACGGCCGCTGCGTTACGTCGTCGTGGCGATGGCCTTGCTGCTGTTCTCGAGCAGCTGGTTCTACGATGCGTATCTCTTATGGCGCGACGGCGAGTACAGTGCGCGCTGGATCGGCAACCTGATCTTGTCGCCGGTCATCTACCTGGCTGCCGGCTTGCTGTGGAACCTGGAGCCCAAGGCGCGCGGAGCCGATGGCAACCGCTCCACGTACCGCCTGTCGTTCATTCGGCCAGATTGGCCCGCTCCGCCGGAGGACCTTCGCTTTGGTCCCGTTTTCGCGGCATCGATCCCGTTCATCGCGATCGCCGCATTTGTGCTCGTCGCGTTTGTCGGCTGGTCTCTCCGCTAGCGGGGCCAACCGACGCAGTCGTTCGGTCGGCGTTGCTACGCGGTCAATGCCTGTTGGCGAAGGGCGCTCGCCGCAGCCCATGCCGCACCGACAATCCCCGCACGATCGCCGAGCTGACTCGGTGCGATGTCGATCGGTCGTGAAAAGAGGGTAGGCAGCACCCGTCGAACCCGCTCATAGAGTTCGGGACGCACGCCGATGCTCCCGCCGAACACGACGAGCTCGAGGTCAAGGAGCGATTGCAGCGTCACGACGGCGAGGGCGACCCAACGGGCCGTCGTGTCGAGAACCGACGCCGCCACGTCATCGCCGCGTTCCAGGCGCTCGAAAATGTCCCGCACGGTGGTGGCATCCGTCCCGCCCT
>CAYNCY010000298.1:0-5200 GCA_964395195.1 uncultured Steroidobacteraceae bacterium | reverse complement strand
CTGCTCGACGGCGCGAGTCTTTCCATCCTCGCTGGCGAGCGCGTTGGACTCATCGGCCGCAACGGCACCGGCAAGTCATCGCTCCTCGGCGTCATCGCGCGGCGCGTGGCTCTCGAGGAGGGCGAGCTCCAATGGCGCGCGGGACTTCGGATCGCGACGGTCGAGCAGGAGCCGGAGCTGCCGCCCGCGACCGAGCTTCTCGAGAGCCTGCGCGAGCGAGGTCAGCTCGAGGCGCTTCACGACGACCGCGAGCGTTGGCGCATCGAAGCGCGACTCACCGAGTACCTCGAACGTTTCAGCCTCTCGGGCTCGGTCGCACCGTCGCGCGCATCGGGTGGCGAGCGCAAGCGCGGGGCACTCGCACTGGCGCTCGCGCTCGATCCGGACCTCCTTCTCCTCGATGAACCGACGAATCACCTCGACGTCGACGGCATCCAGATGCTCGAGAACCTGCTGCTCAAGGGACCGACCGCGATCTTCGTAACGCACGATCGGTACTTCCTCGATCGGGTCGCGACCCGGATCATCGAGCTCGACCGCGGCTACCTGCGTTCCTACCCGGGCAATTTCTCGGCCTACCAGGCGCGCAAGGAGCAGGAGCTCGCGGCCGAAGTCGTCGCCAACCGCAAGTTCGACAAGTTCTGGGCGCAGGAGGAGGTGTGGATCCGTCGCGGCATCGAGGCGCGCAGGACGCGCGACGAAGGTCGCGTCAAACGCCTCGAGGCGCTGCGGGTCGAGCGCGCCGCACGGCGCGAGCGTCTCGGCAATTTGAAGCTTTCGATCGATGCGCGCGAGCGCTCGGGACGACTGGTCGCCGAACTCGAAGACGTCTCCAAGTCCTTCGGATCGAAAGTAGTCGTCCGCGACCTGTCCATGACCGTGATGCGGGGCGACCGCATCGGGCTCCTGGGCGCCAATGGCGCCGGCAAGTCGACTCTGATCCGGCTGTTGCTCGGCCAACTCGCGCCCGACTCGGGACGCGTGCGCCTCGGTACGAACGTGCAGGTCGCCTACTTCGACCAGATGCGCGAGCAGCTTGACCTCACGCGCACGGTCGGCGAGACGATCAGCCCGGGCTCGGACTGGGTCGAGATCAACGGCGAGCGCAAGCACGTCAGCAGCTACCTCGCCGATTTTCTCTTTTCACCGCAGCGCGCGGGGACTCCGGTCGCAGCGCTCTCGGGCGGCGAGCGCAATCGCCTCTTGCTGGCGCGGCTCTTTGCGCGGCCGGCGAACGTGCTTGTGCTCGATGAACCGACAAACGACCTCGACATCGAATCGCTCGATCTGCTCGAGATGGCGATACAGAATTTTCCGGGAACACTGCTGCTCGTCAGCCACGATCGCGCGTTCGTCGACAACGTCGTAACGCAGACTCTGGCGCCCCTCGGCGACGGTCGCTGGCGGGAATACGTCGGCGGCTACTCCGATTGGCTCGCCCAGCGCGACACAGGCTCCTCGTCCGTCGCAACGCCGATTCGTGCGGCGCCGGCGGCGCCCGCCGCGCGGACACTGAAGGCGCGCCTCTCGTACAAGGAGCAGCGCGAACTCGAGCAGCTTCCCGGCGAGATCGAGCTGCTCGAAGCAGAGCAACGGGCGCTTACCACACGGATGTCTGCGCCCGACTACCGCCGCACGCCGGCGGCGGAGATTGCGACGGACGGTCTGCGGATCGAGGAAATCGAGCGCCTGTTGCACGAGCGACTCGAGCGCTGGGATGCGCTCGAGTCGGCGGCCGCCCGGCCTGGGACCCCGCGCTAGCTGCTCGTCCCGTCGCCGCACGCAGCGTCGGGACTATTCACAGCCACTTCAATGGGTTGCGCGGCGTTCGCCGCCCCGACTCGCGCGTCCTGCCCGAGCCTTCCTCGATTCCAAAGTCACGACTGTCGAATTGCGGAGCGCCCAATCGACTACTGACGTAGTTTGCCAATCATCCAGCTCGGGAGTGTCCATGAAGTACTTGTGCCTGATCTATGACGAGGAATCGAAGCTCGCCGGCATGTCGAAGAGCGAGTCCGATGCCTTCATGCTCGAATACCGCGCGTTCACGCAGAGCATCAAGGATTCGGGGCAGTGGCTCGCCGGTGAGCCACTCAAGCCCGTAAGCACGGCATCGACCGTGCGGGTCCGCAACGGCAAGGTGTCGGCCACGGACGGTCCGTTCGCGGAGACGCGCGAGCAGCTCGGCGGCTTCTACATGATCGATGCACGCGATCTCAACGAGGCTATCCAGCTCGCGGCGCGCATCCCGTCCGCGCGCATCGGCAGCATCGAGGTGCGCCCGATCATGGTCTTCGGCGCTGCCTGAGAAAGGCACGAGCGGCGTGAGTCCGATCGTGGCGGAGTTACGCGAGGAAATCGCGGCTCTCTATCGCTCGGACTCACGCCGGGTACTCGCGACGCTGATACGTCTGCTCGGCGACTTCGATCTCGCCGAGGAAGCCCTGCACGAGGCGTTTACTGCGGCCATCTCCGACTGGCCGCGCTCCGGTCGACCCTCGAACCCGCGTGCGTGGCTCGTGTCGGCCGGCCGGTTCCGCGCGATCGACGCGCTGCGCCGCCGCGCACGCTTTGATCTCGCCTCCGCCGAACTCGAGCGCGAACTCGCAACGGCGCACGCCGATGCGGTTGGGACCGACGACACGGTCGACGATGACCAGTTGCGCCTCGTGTTCACGTGCTGCCATCCGGCACTCCCGCCGGATGCGCAGCTCGCGCTGACGCTGCGGGAGATTTGTGGCCTCACCACCGAGGAAATCGCACGCGCATTCCTCACCACCGCGCCCACGATCGCGCAACGGATCGTTCGGGCCAAGAACAAGATCCGCGAAGCGCGGATCCCCTATCAGGTGCCGACGGCCGCGGAATTGCCCTCCCGGCTCGAGAGTGTGCTGCGTGTCGTGTATCTCGTCTTTAACGAGGGCTACGCGCCATCGGTCGGCGATTCGCTGACCCGCAGCGAACTGTCGACGGAAGCGATTCGCCTCGGCCGGCTGCTCTTTGCGCTACTGCCGCACTCCGAGAGCGCCGGCCTACTCGCGCTGATGCTGCTGCACGAGGCGCGTCGGGCTGCGCGCACGTCCGCCCGCGGCGAGCTCGTACTTCTCGACGAACAAGACCGATCCCGATGGGATAGAAATGCGGTGACAGAAGGCTGCGCTCTCGTCGAGGCAGCCCTGAAAGAGCGACCCGTCGGCCCGTACGCTCTCCAGGCCGCGATCGCCGCCGTCCATGCAGAGGCGGTTAGCGCCGCAGCGACGGATTGGGCCCAGATCGTCGGGCTCTACGACATCCTGGTGCGCATCGATCCATCCCCCGTCGTCGCTCTCAATCGCGCCGCGGCGGTCGCGATGCAAGCGGGGCCCGCTGCCGGGCTCAAATTGATCGAGGCGATACTCGAGTCGGGTGATCTCGCCGGGTACGCTCTTGCGCACTCGGCACGGGCCGAACTGCTGCGTCGGCTTGGTAGGGTCGATGAGTCCCGGGACGCCTATCGCCGCGCGCTTCTGCTCACGCGACTGGAGCCCGAACGACGATTTCTCGAGCGCCGCCTCGGCAGCCTCTAGAACCAGCTGTAGTTGAAGCTGATGCTGATCCGCTCGGCGCGTACCGTGTTCACGGGTACCTCATGCCGGAGCCAGCTCTCGAATAGCACGAGCGACCCCGCCTCCGCCGGCAGCACGACCCATGGCTGCCGCGCCTCCCCGGCGGCCGCACGTCGCGGCGGCGCCGCCATCATCCGCTCGAGCCGCGGGTCCTCGAGCTTGAGGCCCGGCGTTCCCGCCGGCGTCGTGACGTAATACGTGCCGCTGATCGTTGAGAGCGGATGCAGGTGCAATCCGTGCGCGACCCGATGCGGCATGATGTTGACCCAGCAATCGGTCATCGCGAGCGCGCGGCCGGCGAGGTCAAAGGCGAGGGTCCGGGCGTAGCGTCGGACGTGAGCATCGAGCCGTCGCTCGAACGCCGCGAAGGTCGGCGAGACGCGATGCATGCGGCTCGCCGAATTATAGGAGGTGTAGCCTCCCGGGTAGTGAGTCGCCGACCAGCGCCGCCCGGCCAAGTCGTCGACGCGCAGTTGCCGGCATTCGCGGCGCAATTTCTCGTTCAGCGTCGCGCCTCCGCGAGGCTGCAGACGGGCCGTATATACGGGTGTCGCGAACAGGTTGCGGATCGTCATGGCCCGGGATTATACGAGGCGGTGCAACCCGACCCCCGAGAGACCGGGCGCGCGCCGCCCTCCAATCAGGGCTCGGGCGCCCAACTCAGCCTATTGCGCGCGCGCAACGATGCCGGCGTCCGGAAACGTCACCGCCAACCAAGTGGACGTACGGCGCACGTAGCCCTGCAGCGAAGCGACTTTTTCGGCCTCGCTCGCGTTAGCGTACGCGTGGACATCGAAATCCGGCACTCCTTGAGGCCGACGCCCAGCGACTCCTGAGAGTCCTTCTCGTTTGCCTCCGGGCCGAGGCAAATCACGATTTTGTTGATGCGACGGAACTTGAAGGGACATGGCAGTGCCGCAGTCACCTCCCACTCAACGGCTTCCCCGGCTGCATCCATGCGGTTGCCACGGCCGAGGATCGTGAAACGGCATCGCGCGTTTACAGAACCACGCAAGCGCCGCCATTCACGAGTCGCGCGGCGAGCCTCTTCGGACGCAAAAAAAAGGGCGGGCCGAAGCCCGCCCCGAGGGGGTTCTGTGTCGCGAACTCCTCACGTTTCGAGCCGGAGCCGGATCGTGAAGGCGCGTCGGTGGGGAGACTCTAGAAGCCGCGAGGCATGCGGACAAACGAGTATTTTGCAGCGCACAAGTGAGCCAGATTCATCCATGGGGACCGTCGGTCCCCGGGCCTGGCTAGGCGGATAGGGCCGAGAGCCAGTTCCGTCGCACGTCCCCGCACGCGAGGAACGCGGGGTTCAGGATGTCGGCCTTCGTGTTGTAGCGAAGCGGTGCGCCGTCGAGGGTCATGACCGCACCGCCCGCCGCCGTTAGTACCGCCTGCGCCGCCGCCGTGTCCCATTCCGAGGTAGGCCCTAGCCGCGGGTAGACGTCGGCACCACCCTCCGCGACCAGGCAGAACTTGAGGGCACTCCCCACCGGCACGAGCTCGTGCGGCCCGATTCGTCCGAGGAACCCGTCGAGCGAGTCCCCACGGTGCGATCGGCTGCCGACGACGCGGATCGGCTCGGCCGACGG
>CAYNCY010000297.1:0-5201 GCA_964395195.1 uncultured Steroidobacteraceae bacterium | reverse complement strand
CCCACCAGGAACGCGGCGAGGTAGTAATCCTCCTTGCCCCTGAGCTCGTGCGTCTCGAGCGTGCGCTTCGTCTCTTTGAGCGATACGAAGCGATCGATCTTGCCGTCGGAGTCGCAGGTGATGTCGGCGAGCACGGCGTTTCTCGTCGGGCGCTCGTTCAGGCGATGGATCGGCATGATCGGGAACAGCTGGTTGATCGCCCAGGAATCCGGCAGCGACTGGAAGATCGAGAAATTGCAGAAGTAGATATCCGAGAGGATCGTCTCGAGTCCCTCGAGCTCCTCCGGGACCACCTCGAGCCGCCGGCACAAGTCGCGGATGCGCGCGCAGGTGGCCCAGTAGAGGCGCTCCGCGAGGCCGCGGAACTCGAGGCTGAGGTAGCCCAGGTTGAACATCTGCAGCGCCTGCTCGCGCGCCTGCAGCGAGTCGTGCCAGCACTCGACCAGGCGGCGCTCGCTGACGGAACGGTAGGCGTCGAAGAGATCGCGCACGGGCTGGGGGATCTCGCCACCGTCGCGCACGTCCTCCTCGAGGCGGTTGGCGACGCGGAACTGATCGAGCGCGCTGGTACCGAGCACGTCGAAGACGAGCACCGAGTGGTGCGCGACGATCGCCCGGCCCGATTCGCTGATGATCGTCGGGTGCGGGATGCGGCGCGTGTTGCAGACGCTCGCAATGCGATAGACGACGTCGCTCGCGTATTCGTTGAGCGTGTAGTTCATCGAGGATTCGAAGTTCGTGCGGCTGCCGTCGTAGTCGACGCCGAGCCCGCCGCCGATGTCGATGTACTCGAGCCCCGCGCCCATGAGCTTGAGCTCGGCGTAGACGTGCGCGAGCTCCGTCACGGCTTCCTTGACGCGGCGGATGTCCTGCAACTGCGAGCCCGTGTGGCAGTGCACGAGCTTCAGGCAATCGAGCATGTCGTTCTGCTTCAGGACCTCCACCACCTCGAGGATCTCGGTGATGAAGAGCCCGAACTTCGACTTCTCACCGGCCGACTCGCGCCAGCGGCCGGCGCCCTCGGCGGCTAGCTTGACGCGCACGCCGATGCTCGGCCGCACGCCGTACTTCTGGGCGTGGCGGAGGATGAGGCCAAGCTCGACGAAGTTCTCGACCACCGGGATGATCTTCCGCCCGAGCTTGGCGGCGAGCACCACGGTCTCGATGTAGCTGTCGTCCTTGAAGCCGTTGCAGACGATGATCCTGTCGGGCGCGTCCTCGGTCATCGCCATCACGACGAGGAGCTCGGGCTTGGAGCCGACCTCCAGGCCGAAGCCGAACTCCTTGCCGCTGCGGTAGACCTCCTCGACGACGAGGCGCTGCTGGTTGACCTTGATCGGGAACACCGCCGCGTAACGGCCGCGGTACTCGTTCTCCGTGATGGCCTGCCCGAACGCCTCGGCGAGGCTCTTGAGCCGATGCGCGATGATGTCGGGGAAGCGGATCACCACGGGCGCCGTGAGATCGCGTGCCTTCAGGCCCTCGACGACCTCGAGGAGGTCGATCTCGCGGTTCGGGCGCTGGTCGGGCCGGACGACGACGTGGCCCGCCTCGTTGACGCCGAAGTAACCGCTGCCCCAGGCGTCGACCTGGTAGAGCTGTGCGGAGTCATCGACCTTCCAACCGAGCGGCGCGACCAAGCGGGGCGCGGGACTGTTCACGTGGTTGCCTCGGCAGGGAACTCCATTCGCGCGCACGATAGCAAACCAGCGCTACATGTAAATGAGTCCGCGCGCTACGGTCCGGTCGCGATCGGGCGGGCGGGATCGCGGCACCACTCGCTCCAGGAACCGGGATACAGGCGCGCACCCTCAAGTCCCGCGATTTCCAGTGCCAAAAGCGTGTGACAGGCAGTGACGCCCGAGCCGCACATGCTGACGACGGCGCTCGCGGGGGCGGAGCCGAGGAGCGCCGAGAAGCGCCCGCGTAGCGTCGCGGCGTCGAGAAAGCGGCCATCCGCGCCGAGGTTGTTGCCGAGCGGGTGGCTGACGGCGCCCGGAACGTGGCCGGCTTTTGGATCGAGCGGCTCGACGCGGCCCTCGAAGCGCTCGGTCGCGCGGGCATCGAGGAGCACGCCCTCGCGCTTCGCGACGAACGCCGCAACCTCGTCCGCCGACAGGGTCGCGTCCTCGTTCGGGTGGCCGGCGAACTCGCGCGGCGCGACGCTCGTCGGCGTCGCGACGAGAGGGCGGTGCTCGTGCCGCCACGCGGCAAGGCCGCCGTCGAGCACAGCAACGTCGCGGTGGCCGAGCCAGCGGAGCAGCCACCAGAGGCGTGCAGCGTACCCCCCGCCCGTCTCGTCGCAGGCGATCACCTGGACGCCGGCGCCGATGCCGAGGCGCCCGAAGGTCGCCGCGAGCACGGCGGGATCGGGGAGCGGGTGCCGGCCGCTCCAGGGCGTGCGCGGCGCCGAGAGGTCGTGGTCGAGATGGGCGTAGACGGCGCCGGCGATGTGGCCACGCGCGAAGGCGGCGGCACCGGCGCCGGCATCACCGAGATCGAAGCGGCAATCGACGACGCGCCACGCGGGGTCGTCGAGGTGCCGGCTCAGCGTCTCGGCATCGACGATCGTCTGGTAGCTCATCGCGGGCGGCCTCCGGATCTGAAGAGTGTAACGCCGGCGCGCCGCGCGTCGGCGGGAATGCGCGCCGCGCCGCCACCAGACGGGGGCGGCGGCCCCGCGCCCGCTTGAGGTACAGTACGGATCCCTCGCGTGCACCGTCGCGCGAGTCGCTTTGCTGCGGGTTTTCGCGCCGCTTGAATCCGGCGTTTTTTGCACACGGATGATGATCATGAGCACGCAACACAAGATCCACGTCACCTTCCCGGGCCGGCTGATTTTCATCGGCTTCGGCAGCATCGGCCAGGGCGTCCTGCCGCTGATCCTGAGGCACATCGGCGGCCTCACCGCCGACCGGATCACGATCGTGACGGCGGATGACGCCGGCAAGGCCATCGCGCAGGAATACGGCGTGCGCTTCATCAACCAGCCGCTCGTCCGCGAGAACTTCCGCCAGGTGCTGGAACCGCTCGTCGGGCGCGGCGACTTCGTGCTCAACCTCTCGGTCGATGTGTCCTCGATCGCGCTGATCAAGCTCTGCTGGGAGCGCGGCGCGCTCTATCTCGACACCTGCATCGAGCCGTGGCCGGGCGGCTACACGGATCCGTCGCTGTCACCGTCGCGGCGCACGAACTACGCACTGCGCGAAGAGGCGCTCGCGTTGCGCAAGCTCAAGGAGAAGGACACGACGCCGAAGCCGACGGCGGTGCTGACGCACGGCGCGAACCCGGGGCTCGTGCAGCACTTCGTCAAGCAGGCGCTCCTGAACCTCGCTGCCGACCTCAACCTCGATGCGGGCGATCCCGCGACGCGCGAGGACTGGGCCGCGCTCGCGAAGAAAGTCGGTGTCAAGGTGATCCACATCGCCGAGCGCGACACGCAGGTGCCGAGCGTGCCGAAGCGGGCGGGGGAGTTCGTCAACACCTGGTCGGTGGACGGCTTCGTCAGCGAGGGCTGCCAGCCGGCCGAACTCGGCTGGGGCACGCACGAGAAGAACTTCCCGCGTGACGGCCGCAAGCACGACTTCGGCGGCGGCTGCGCGATCTACCTGATGCAGCCGGGCGCTGCGACCCGTGTCCGGACCTGGACGCCGCGGGCCGGCTACTTCCACGGCTTCCTGATCACGCACGGCGAGGCGATGTCGATCGCCGACTACTACACGGTCCGCGAAGGCGACCAGCTGACCTACCGGCCGAGCGTGCACTACGCCTACCACCCGTGCGACTCGGCCGTGCTCTCGGTCTACGAATTCGCCGGGCACAACTGGCGGCTGCAGGAGCAGAAGCGGATCCTGATGGACGAGATCCTGCCGGGCGGCATCGACGAGCTCGGTGTGCTCCTCGCCGGACACAAGAAGAATGCGTACTGGTACGGCTCGCAGCTGAGCGTCGATGAGGCGCGCAAGCTCGCGCCGCACAACAACGCGACGAGCCTGCAGGTCACCGTGGCAGTGCTCTCGGGAATGATCTGGGCGATGGAGAACCCGGCGCGGGGGCTCGTCGAGCCGGACGAGATGGACTTTCGCCGCAACCTCGAGATCTGTGCGCCCTACCTCGGGCCCGTGGTCGGCGAGTACACCGACTGGAATCCGCTGCACGACCGCGCGCGGCTGTTTCCGGAGGATCTCGACACGACCGATCCCTGGCAGTTCAAGAACGTCCGGGTGGTCTGAGAAGCGCGCCCGTCAGGGCGCGCCGGTTTCGTAGCGGATCGCGGTCACGACGTAGACCCGCTCGCCCGCGGGCAGTTGCACGCGCACGTCGGCATCGAGGGCCTTGCCGAGTAGCGCGCGACCGAGTGGCGAGTCCATGCTGAGGTAGCGCGGGTCCATGTCGAATTCATCGGGTCCGACGATGCGATGCTCGCGCGTCGCGCCGTCCCCGTCCTCGAGCGTGACCCAGGCTGCGAAGAAAACGCGCGTGGGATCCGTGGGCGGTGCGTCCACGACCACGATGCCTTCGAGGCGCTTCCTGAGGAAGCGCACGCGACGATCGATTTCGCGGAGCCGTTTTTTTCCGTAGGTGTATTCGGCGTTCTCGGAGCGATCGCCCTGCGCGGCCGCTTCCGAAACGGCCTGCGTGACCTGCGGGCGTTCCTGACGCCAGAGGTGGTCAAGCTCCTCGCGCAGGCGCGCGGCGCCCGCCGGCGTTATGTACTTCGAACCCGGCCTTTCCGGCGCGCGCCAGCGTCCCATTCGTCAGAACTCCTGCTCGATTCTGTCGTCCCGTGCCGCTTGACCCCCTCCAGGGGCGGTCGGTTTGGGACATAAGTCACGGATTCCCCGGGGTTCCGTCCCTAAGCTTCCACTCCATGAGCGTGAAGTTCTATACCCGGTTCGTCGCCGATCTCGGTACCCGCGGTCCGAGCGAGTACACCGGCATCGTCGAACTCGGCGGCCAGGAGTCGGTTCCGACCGACCCCAAGCGCGTCGCCCGGTTGCTGGCGCGCGATCTCGACCTCGAGGCCGAGGAAATTCGCGTGCTGCAGTGGGCGCGCCTGCACTGAATCCCCTAGCGGACTTTCCTTCCCTTCGAAAGAGTCCGCTTTACGCACCCCGGGTCCACGACCTGGGGTTTTTTTTTGCTCTTCGACGGCCTCCGGGGTGAGTGACGCGGCCTGCGGTGGGCTGACGGCGCCGCGC
>CAYNCY010000296.1:0-5216 GCA_964395195.1 uncultured Steroidobacteraceae bacterium | reverse complement strand
GGCATCGTCAACGCGCTCTCATTCTTCGGCGTTGAGCCCTTCGCGGTGGTCAACGGCGATGTCTTCACCGACTACGCGTTGCCGCCGCGGGCGCCCGCGCCCGGGCGCCTCGCGCACGTCGTCCTCGTCGACAACCCGCGCGAGCACCCGCGCGGCGATTTCGGCATCGAGTGCGGCGAGCTCAGGTTCGATGCGCCAGCCCGCGGGACCTATGCCGGCATCGCGAGCTACCGGCCGGCGCTCTTTCGCGGACTCGCGCCGGGCGTGCGGTCCTGGAAGCCGCTCATCGATGCGGCCCTTCGGGCCGGGCTCGTGACGGCAGAGCATCACGCGGGCGCCTGGAGCGACATCGGCACCCCGGAGCGCCTCGCGGCGGCCAATTCCGGCGTCCGGTAGACTAGGGCACCCTCGCTCCCAAGGCGCCCCGTGGCCGATCTCAAGGGCATCCCCGTCGTCGTCGCGAAAAGCGGCCAGAAATACGTTACCCCTCAAGGGTTTACGGCGATCCGCGACGGCGTGAAGGCCACCGCCGGCGCGGCTCCCCTGACCGTGGGCCGCAAGCCTCCGTGGCTGCGTGCGCCGCTCGCGGCCGGGGCCGCGTTCTCCGCCGTCCGCGAGGTCGTCCGCGAGCACCGCCTCGCGACCGTCTGCGAGGAAGCGAAGTGTCCGAACATCGGGGAGTGCTGGAACGCCGGCACCGCGACGCTGATGCTGATGGGCGCGGTGTGCACGCGCGCCTGCCGCTTCTGCTCGGTCGACACCGGTAACCCGCGCGGCTGGCTCGACGCCGAGGAGCCCGCCAACGCCGCGCGCACGGTCGAGCTCATGGGCCTCAAGTACGTGGTGCTGACCTCCGTCAACCGCGACGATCTCGAGGACGGGGGCGCCGCGCACTACGCGGCCTGCATCCGTGCGATCAAGGAGCGCTGCCCGGGGACGGCGGTCGAGGCGCTGACGCCCGACTTCCAGGGCTCGCACGCCGCCGTCGAGACCGTCGTCGCGAGCGGCGTCGAGGTGTTTGCGCAGAACATCGAGACCGTGCGGCGACTGACGCACCCGGTGCGCGACCCGCGTGCGGGCTACCAGCAGACGCTCGATGTGTTGAGGCACGCGAAGGCGAGCCGCGCGACGGTGCTCACGAAGTCGAGCCTGATGCTCGGCCTCGGCGAGACGCGCGAGGAGATCGAGGAGTGCCTCGCGGACCTGCGCAGCGCCCGGGTCGACCTCGTCACGCTCGGCCAGTACTTGAGGCCGACGCCGAACCACCTCGCGGTCGAGCGCTTCGTCGCACCGGAGGAGTTCCAGGCGCTGCGCACGCATGCGCTCGGGCTCGGCTTCCTCGAGTGCGTCGCGGGACCGCTCGTGCGTTCGAGTTATCGCGCGGAACGCGCGCTCGAGCGGAACAACGCCGGACTCGGGTGAACGCCGTCGCGCGCTGGCTCGGGCGCGTCGAGTACGAGCCGACCTGGCGCGCGATGCAGCGCTACACCGACACGCGCGATGCCGACTCCCCCGACGAGCTCTGGTGCCTCGAGCACCCGCCGGTCTACACGCTCGGCATGAACGCCGATGCTGCGCACGTGCTCGATGCGGGCGCGATCCCGGTGATCCCGATCGACCGGGGCGGCCAGGTGACCTACCACGGGCCCGGGCAGCTGGTCGTCTATCCGCTCATCGATCTCAGGCGCCGCAATCTCGGCGTGCGCGGACTCGTGACGGCGCTCGAAAGCGCGCTCGTTGCAGTCGTCGCCGAGTTCGGCATCGCGGCCGCGCCACGGCGCGAGGCCCCCGGCGTCTACGTCGCGGGCGCAAAGCTCGCGAGCGTGGGCCTCAGGATCCGTCGCGGCTGCAGCTACCACGGACTCGCGCTCAACGTCGCGATGGACCTCGAGCCCTTCGCGCGGATCAATCCGTGCGGGTATGCGGGGCTCAGCGTCGTGGACTTGAAGTCGCTCGGCGTGGGGCTCGGTACCCGGGAAATCGCCGAGCGACTCGTGCCGCACCTCGCCCGAACGCTCGGCATCGAGGCGGGCGCGTCGTTCCTGCCGCTCCCCGCCGTCTCCGCCGGATTGCGCTCGGCCGGGGCGCAGAGCTAGAGCGCGTAGATCACGAGGCCCGTCGCGTGCAGCTCGCGATAGAGCGCCTCGAGCTCCCCGCGGGTCGTGACGTGCACGTGGCAGGTCAGGGACAGGTAGTTGCCGTCACGGCTGACCTTCTCGGAGTCCTCCACCAGTTCCTTCGGTGGCAGCCGCGCGATGATCGCGCGCACCTGCTCCCTGAACTCCGGCGTGTTGCGGCCGATGAGCTTGAGCGGATGATCCGCCGGAAACTCGAGGCCGCCGCTGACCGGCGGCTCGGACGGCGGGGGAACGTCGGTCACGACAGCGTCGGAGTGCCGGCGCGGGCGCGCCGGTAGTCGACGAACGCCTGGTGAAGCGCGCGCCACACGGCGCCGGGGCGGCCGGATCCAACCGGCGCGCCGTCGAGGCGCGTGACCGGCAGTACGCCGCGCGAGGCGAAGCAGAGCACGATCTCCTCGGCGGACCTCAGCGCTGCTGCGGGCACGCGCTCGATGCGGACCGGGATCCGCGCGCCGAGCGCGAGCTTGAGGCAGAGGTCGCGCGTGGTCCCGGGCAGGATCTCGGGGCCGTACGGGGGCGCGAACACCGTGCCTTCCCTGATCACGAGCACCGAGGTCGATGAGCCTTCGCGCAGTTCGCCGGCATCAACGAGGATGGCCTCGGTGACGCCCGCATCCGCCGCGGCGCTCTTGGCGAGCACGTTGCCGAGGAGTGCCGTGCTCTTGATGTCGCAGCGCCGCCAGCGCGGATCGGCAAGGGTCACCGCGCTCAAGCCCTCGGCCAGCACGAGCGGATCCTCCGGCAGCGGCGGGGACGCCATCATGAAGACTGTCGGGGTCAGGCCCTTCGGGATCGCATGGTTGCGGCCGTTCTCGGCGCCGCGGCTGACCTGCAGGTAGAGGCTCATGTCGCCGCCGCCGTTCCGGGCGATCAGCTCATCGAAGAGCGCCACCCACGCGGCGGCCCGGTGCGGGTTCGGGATCCTGAGCTCGCCGAGGCTGCGCTCGAGCCGCGCGAGGTGCTCGGTCGCGAGGAACGGGCGGCTGCCGAATACCGGCAGCACCTCGTAGGCCGCGTCGCCGAACAGGAAGCCCCGGTCGAGCGGCGAGATGCGCGCGCTCGCGAGCGGCACGAACTCACCGTTCAGGTACGCCACCGGAAACGGTGCCCCCATTTAGTTGAACCAGAGCCGCACGGTGTCGACTGCGCGGCGGTAGAAGCTGCCCGTGTCGACGGCGGTGGCGGGATACACCGGGATGTCCGCGAGCGTGGTGCTGCCGAGCGCGACGTGCAGGCGGCCGATCGGCGCATTCGCGGCAAGCGGCGCCACGAGGCGCGAGTTGAGCACGAGCTGCGTGGTCGCGCCCGCGAGCTCGCCGCGTGCCGCGGTCGTGTAGACGTTGTCGTGCACGACGACGTTGATCGGGTCGCTCACCTTGAAGACGGCGGTCGAGCCGACCTTGGTGCCGGGCGCGTACAGCCGCTTGGTCTCGTAGAAGTTGAAGCCGTAGCCGAGAAGCGCGGCGCTCGCGTCCTCACGGGCCTTCGGGCTCGCCGTACCCATGACCACCGACACGAGCCGCATGCCGTCGCGAAGTGCCGAGCTCGCGAGGCAGAAGCCGGCGGCGTCGGTGTGGCCGGTCTTGATGCCATCGACCGTCGGGTCGCGCTCGAGCAGGCCGTTGCGGTTCTGCTGGGTGATGTTGTTGTAGGTGAAGGAGCGCTGCGAGTACCACTTGTAGTACTCGGGGAACTCGCGCACCAGCGCCGCGCTCAGGATCCCGATGTCGCGCGCGGTCGTGTAGTGCTGCGGGTCGGGTAGGCCGGAGCTGTTCGTCCAGTGCGAGCCCTTGAGGCCGAGCCGGTCGGAGTACTGGTTCATGAGCGCCGCGAAGGTCGTTTCCGAGCCGCCGACCGCCTCGGCGAGCGCGATCGTTGCGTCGTTGCCCGACTGCACGATCATGCCCTGGATCAGGATCTCGACGGGCACCTGCGTCCCGACGTCGACGAACGTGCGCGAGCCCTCGGCCTTCCACGCATGCGTCGAGATCGGCACCGACTGGTTGAGCTTGAGCTTGCCGTCCTTGAGCGCCTGGAAGACCGCATAGGCTGACATCAGCTTCGTGAGGCTCGCCGGCTCCAGGCGCTCGGTGTCGTTGTGGCCGACGAGGATCCGGCCGCTGAAGGCATCCAGGAGCACGTAGCCCTTGGCGGGCAAATCCGGCGGCGGCGGGACGGGCGTCGCGGCCGCGAAGGCGAGGGGGCTCGCGAGCGCGAGGATCGCGATCAGGCAGGCATTCGAAAACTTCGGCATCGTGCTTCTCGCCTCGGGCAGGTAGTCGGTCAAAACGAAATTCTAACGTGCCGCGGCACGTCCCGTCGCTAGCGGTGTCGGTCCTGACGCCGCTTCAGTTGCTGACGAGTGTCGGCGTTGGCAGACGCAACGCCTTCAAACGCGCCACCAGCGCGTCGTAGTCGGCCACGGAGCGGATCGGCCCGACGCGCACGCGATAGAGCGGCGTTGCGCGACCCGAATCGGCGACGACGAGCGCGTTGCCGATGCCGCGCGCACGCAGCGCGTCGCGCAGGGCGGTCGCGTTCGCCTCGACCCCGAACGCCCCGGCCTGCGCATAGAGCTCGCTCGGGCGCGGCGGCGCGGGCTGATCGCCCTCGGCGGTCAGCGCCTCGACCTCGACCAGCGTCGTGCCGTCGCGGACCATGTCGAGCTTGAGCGCCGCGGCGTAGGACAGGTCAACAATGCGGTTCGACTTGAACGGTCCCCGGTCGTTCACCCGCACGACCACCGAACGGCCGTTCTTGAGGTTCGTGACCCGAGCGTAGGCGGGCAGCGGGAGCGTGCGGTGCGCGGCGGTCATCGAGTACATGTCGTACGCCTCGCCGGTCGAGGTTCGCTCGCCGTGGAAGTCCGGCCCGTACCAGGACGCAACCCCGCGCTCGAGGTAGCCGCGGGCCTCGGCGAGCACCGTGTAGCGCTGACCGTAGACCTCGTAGAACGCGGGGTTCCCGAGCCGGGAGCGGGGCTCCGGACGTGGCACGGCGTTCGGGAGCGCGAGCAGCTCGGCATCGGTCGGTCGCACGGCAGGGGCGGCGGGCGTGGGTACCACCGCTGCCGGG
>CAYNCY010000295.1:0-5219 GCA_964395195.1 uncultured Steroidobacteraceae bacterium | reverse complement strand
GTCCTGCTTGCGCTCGCGGCGGGCGCCGGCTTGTCATCCGGCGCCTCGGCGGCGACGCCGGCCGCCGCGGCCGAGGCGCCGGCCGCCAAGCCCTCGAATCCGCAGGACCTGATGGCCGACGTCTCGAAGCGCATGTTCGCCGCGCTCGACAGCAACCGCGACGCCATCCGCAAGAATCCGGAGAAGGTCTTCCCGATCGTCGACCAGATCCTCTTGCCCAACTTCGACACCGAATACGCCGCGAAGCTCGTGCTCGCGCAGTACTGGAACAGCGCGACACCCGAGCAACGCACCCGCTTCGTGAAGGCGCTCTACGGCGCACTCCTGCACACCTACGGCGGTGCGCTCGCGGACTTCACCGCCGACCGCCTGAAGCTGTTGCCGTTTCGCGGCGACGTCGCCGCCCCGGTCGTGACGATCCGCACCGAGGTCACACGCTCGAGCGGCGCGGTCGTACCGGTCGACTACCGGCTCCGGAACACCGACCAGGGCTGGAAGGCGTTCGACGTCGTGATCGAGGGCATCTCTTACGTCCGCAACTATCGTACCGACCTTGGCGCCGAAGCCGGCAAGGTCGGCCTCGAGGCCGTGATCACGCGCCTCGAGCGCGACGGTCTCGAACCCAAGAAGTCCGCGAGCGGGCACTGAGCGTCGCGGTGAATGCAAGCGCCGCAGCGGCTGGGTTCGAACTCGCGGGCGCGGGCGGTGCGTTCTCGCTGGCGGGCGTCCTGAGCTTCGAGACGGCGACGGCGGTGCTGCGAAGCGGTGAAGCCGCGTTCGCGGGCACGGGCGCGCGCTCGGTCGATCTCTCCGGAGTCACGCACGCCGACAGCGCCGGGCTCTCGGTCCTGCTGACCTGGGTCGAAGAGGCCAGGCGCGAGGGGCGGACGCTGCACTACATTTCGCTGCCGGCGCAGCTCGTCAGGATCGCGCGGCTCTGCGCGGTCGAGCAGCTTCTCGCCGCCGCCGAATCACCGGCACCGGCAGCGAGCGCCTGACGGCGCTCGGGCGACAGGACCGGGCTCACCGCCGGGCCATGGTCCCGCTCGAATTCAGGGGTTTGAAGGCGAAACGGGCGCAGGCTCGGCCGGGTTCGTGGCCGGCGCATCGGCGCTCGTGATTGCGGGCTCGGTGAGCGCCCGGGTGCCGGGGACCCACGCAGTCTCCGTCGTGACCGACGGAGGTTCCGGCACGGCGTTCATCGCGAGCATCTCGCCATCCGTCGCGGACGGCAGAGCCGACATCGGGTCGTCGAAGTTGTCCTCGGGCACGTTGCCGTCGTGCACGAGGTAGTTGCGTCGCGCGACGTAGGCGTTGCGCACGAACACGTACGGATCGAACGCGTTCTTGAGCGCGCTGTCGGCCGCGAGGAGGTCGACGCGCTTGTTGAACTGCGTCAGCAGGTACAGGCCGTACTTCGCGTCGGTCGACTTGAAGTACGTGTAGGCGTCGCCGTAGGCGTCGACGAGTTTGGCGGGCGCGTCGCGAAAGTCGGAAGGACCGAGCACCGGCACGACGAGGTAGGGTCCGGGCTTGACGCCCCAGTGCCCGAGCGTCTGGCCAAAATCCTCGTCGTGACTCTGGAATCCCCAGCGGGTCGCCGGATCGCCGAGGCCGGCGATGCCGACGGTCGTGTTGATCAGGAGGCGCGCGATGTCGCTGCCCGCATCCTTGAACTTGCCCTGCAGCACGTCGTTGACGATGACTTCGGGGTAGCTGAGGTTGCCGACGAAGTTGCTGACACCCGTGCGGATCGGCGATGGCACGATCTTCACGTAGGCGCGCGCCGCGGGGCGCGCGAGCATGCGATCGAGCGCGTCGTTGAAGGCGAACGTCGCGCGATTGAGCTTCTCGAGCGGATCACCAGGCGTCCCGGCAAGGGACGAGAGCGGCGCGAGCGCGAGGAGGGCGGCGAGGGCGAGAGCCCCCGGGGAACGCCGACGCGACGGGGTATGAGGCGTGCTTTCCATTGCAGTGTTCAAGTCTAGCAGGTACGCGTCCGCGCTCACCGGCTGTTCCGGTCCGGCGTCTGGGTGGGCAGCGGATCGCCCCGATCGACGGCGGCCTGCAGCCGGGGCGGCAAGTATTCCTTGAGCTCGTCGATGCGGGCCTTGAAGCGGCTGCGCTGCACGGGCGTGATGTCCGGCACGGCGAGCGCCTGGCGCAGCGTCTGGATCGCGAGCGTGAGATCGCCGCTCATGACGTGGTATTCCGCCATGTAGTAGTTCGCCTCGGCCGCCTCGCCCGCCGCGCTCGCGACGAGAGCGATGAAGCGCACCTGGTCGTGGGTCGGCGGTACGGCGTTGAAGAGGTCGAGCAGGATCGAGTGCGCAAGCCGCGCCTCGTCGGCGCGCATCAGCGTTTCGGCGTAGCGGATCGTCACGGGCACGTTGCGCGGAAAGAGCTCCATCGCATGCGTGAGCGCGGCTCGCGAACCCGCGATGTCGTCGGCACCGAGCAGCGCCTGGCCGAGCGCCGAGTGGTACTCGACGGTGTCGGGGTGGCGGTTCACGAGGTCGCGCAGGATCGGGATGGCGGCGGCGGGTTCCCGCGCCTGCATCAGGGCGAGCGCGCGACCGTACAGGCGGTACTCGCTGACGACGGTGTCGGGCGAGGCGGCATCGGCATACGCATCGCGCGGGTTCGTCTCGATCGGGAGCGCGAGAACCCTGAGCTTCTCGCGCGTCAGCTGGTAGCCGGTCGTGTCGATGGGGCGCACGAGGGGGTAGGCCTGCGCGCGCGCGCGTGCCTCGGCGACGCGCGCACCGGTCACGGGGTGGGTCTGCAGGAACTCGATGATCTTGGCGTTGGGACCTGCGCCGCCCATGCGGCGGTTCAGCGTCTCGAAGAAGGTCGCCATGCCGTTCGTGTCGTAGCCCGTCGCTGCCATGACGCCGATGCCGACGCGATCCGCCTCGATCTCGTTCTCGCGTGAGAAATTGAGCTGGTGCTGGAGTGCCGCGCTCTCACCGGCAACGACGCCCGCCATGCCGACGTTGGCATTGCCGCTGATCGCGCCGACCAGGATCGCGGCCAGCATCGCCGCGGTCGAGACGAGGCTCGAGCGGCTCTGGTTCTGGATGCTGCGGGCGATGTGCCGCTGCGTGATGTGGGAGATTTCGTGGGAGAGGACGCCGGCGAGTTCGCTCTCGCTGGTGGTCGCGAGGATGAGCCCTGAGTGCACGACGACGAAGCCGCCCGGCAGCGCGAAGGCATTGATCGAGGGGTCCTTCATGACCAGGAACGTGAACTTGACGTTGCCTTCCTGGGCGTGCGCCGCGAGGCCCGCGCCGATGCCCTGGATGTACTCGCCGATCTCCGGGTCCTCGAGGATGACGCCTGAGTCCCTGAGTCCGCGCACGATCATCGTGCCGATCTGGTACTCGTCCTGCGTCGTGAACACCGCGTCCGAGGGCGTGCCGATGTCAGGCAGGTCCGTGGTGGCGGGCGCGCCCTCGGCACCGACCGCGACCAGGAAGGCGCCGACCAGAGCGACGGCGGCACGGCTGAGGAGGGGGGTAAAACGCATCGGTGGCCTATAGACCCCGGTGGCGGGGTTTGGTTCAGACGGCTCCCGTCAGAGGCTCTCGGAGGCGAAATCGGCGAGGCGCGAGCGCTCACCGCGCATCAGGGTCACGTGCCCGGAATGCGCCCAGCCGCGGAAGCGATTGACGACGAAGGTGAGGCCGGAGGTCGTCTCGGTCAGGTAGGGCGTGTCGATCTGGGCGATGTTGCCGAGGCACACGAGCTTCGTGCCGGGACCCGCGCGGGTCACGAGCGCCTTCATCTGCTTCGGCGTCAGGTTCTGTGCCTCGTCGAGGATGATGAAGCGGTTAAGGAACGTGCGGCCGCGCATGAAGTTGAGCGAGCGGATCTTGATGCGGCTGCGCAGGAGATCGTTGGTCGCACCGCGCGCCCAGTGGCCGCCTTCCTGTCCCTGAGTCAGCACCTCGAGGTTGTCCATCAGCGCGCCCATCCAGGGCTCCATCTTCTCTTCCTCGGTGCCGGGCAGGAAGCCGATGTCCTCGCCGAGCGGAATCGTCACGCGCGTCATGATGATTTCGGTGAAGCGGCGGTTGTCGAGCGTCTGCGCGAGACCGGCGGCGAGCGTGAGCAGCGTCTTGCCGGTACCAGCGGGCCCAAGCACCGTCACGCAGTCGACCTCCGGATCCATCAGCAGGTTGAGTGCGAAGTTCTGCTCGCGGTTGCGAGCCGTCACGCCCCAGACGTTGTGGCGGTCCGCGCGGTAGTCGTGCACGAGTTCGAGCACGGCCTCTTCGCCCTCGACGCTGCGCACCGTCGCCTCGACGCCGTTGGCGATGTCCTCGTAGACGAACAGGTTCGGGTGCCAGTCACGGACCGCTGGCCCGCGCAGACGATAGAAAGTGCGGTGCTGCTCCTTCCACGACTGCATGTCCTTGCCGTGCCGCTCCCAGAAATCCGCCGGCAGCGCCTGCGTGCCGGTGTAGAGGAGGTCGGCGTCCTCGATCGTCTGGTCGCTGAAGTAGTCCTCGGCGTGGACGCCGAGGATCGCGGCCTTGATCCTGAGGTTGATGTCTTTCGACACCAGCGTCACCTCGGCATCAGCGTGCGCGCGCTTGAGCGCCAGCGCCTGGCCAAGGATCGCGTTGTCGGCACCGTGCCCCAGCAGCTCCGAAAGCCCCACGTCGAGGTTCTTGGTCTGGAAGAAGAGGCGCCCGACCGGCAGCCGCTTGCCGCCGCTGCCGTTCAGCACGTTCGGCAGCGCGAGACCGCGGTCGATCTCGTCCTTGCTCGCACCCTGCATGAGCTCGTCGAGGAAGCGGCTGACCTGGCGGACGTTGCGCGCCGCCTCCGACAGGCCCTTCTTGCCCGCGTCGAGCTCCTCGAGCACGATCATCGGGATGTAGATGTCGTGTTCCTCGAAGCGGAAGATCGCGGTCGGGTCGTGCATCAGGACGTTGGTGTCCAGCACGAAGATCCGGCGCTTGGCGCGCGCTGCGCGGGTCATCGAGCCGGCCGCCTAGAGCGCGCGGACCGCGGCCAGCACTTCTGCCGCGTGGCCGTCGACCTTGACCTTGCGCCATTCCTGGCGCAGCACGCCCTTCTCGTCGAGCAGGAACGTGCTCCTCTCGACGCCGAGGTACTTCTTGCCATACATGCTCTTCTCCTTGATGACGTCGAAGAGCTTGCAGACCTGTTGCTCGGGGTCGGCCAGGAGCTCGAACGGGAAGCCGAAC
>CAYNCY010000294.1:0-5224 GCA_964395195.1 uncultured Steroidobacteraceae bacterium | reverse complement strand
GGCGGGTCGATGGCATCATTCCGCCGGGTCGGACTCCGAGGTCCCCCACCGCCGCCCCGACTCGAGGACACGATGGAACTGACGCTGATCCGTCACCCGCGCCCCGCGCTCCCCGCGGACGCCTGCATCGGCCAGATGGACGTCGACTGCGCGGCCGGCTGGGAGGCACATGCCGAGCGGCTCGCGCGCATCGTCACGGCGCCCGACCGGCTGATCTCGAGCCCGCTCAAGCGTTCGTTCGTGCTCGCCGAGCGCCTCGGCAGCACCTACCGCCTGACCCCCGAGGTCGACGAGCGGCTCAAGGAGCTCAGCTTCGGCGAGTGGGAAGGCAAGCGCTGGAGCGACATCGGCCACACCGCGACCCAGGTGCTCGGCGCCGATTTCTTCGACCACTCACCGCCGGGCGGTGAGTCCTACCGCGACATGATGAAGCGCGTGGATGCGTTCCTGATGGATCTCGGGGAGTCCTTCGAGCGCGTCGCCGTCGTCTCGCACTCCGGGCCCATCCGTGCCCTCCTCGTCCGCTGCCTCGACCTCCCGGCCGAGGCAGGTGCGCGCTTCGACGTCGGCTTCGGGCGCGTCAGCCGGCTCGCGCAGCGAGGCGGCGCCTGGCGGCTCGAGGTCCTCAACGCCTGAGTCGGCCGCGGACCTCGGCGAGTCGCTCGCAGAGCGCGCGCGTGCCGGCCCCGATCCTGGGCCCCATCCGGTTCGTGAGGTCGGGATCGAGCGTGAACACGGCGCCCGCCCGCACGGCTCGCAGCGGTGCGCGCGCGCCCCAGCGTTTCAGCCACTCGGCCGCTTCCGCCGGCGTGCCTGCGAGCGCGAGCGCGTCGGGATCGCGCGCGTACACCGACTCCTCATCGACCATGAACGCACTCTGCGCCTGGTCCTTGAAGACGTTCTCGGCGCCGCACACCTCGAGCATCTCGCTCGCGACGTGCGAGCCGCCGAGCGTGTAGAGCGGCGTGCTCCACACCTGGTAGAAGACCCGGAGCTTCGGCGCGTGGGAGTAGCGCGCCTTCAGCCCCGCGAACTCGGACCGCAGCGCCGCCGCGGCGGCGGTCGCCGGTCCTTCGGTCCCGAACACGCCCCCGAGCTCCTCGATGGTGTCGGCGACGTCGGCGAGGTGGTGCTGCTCGAGGCTCAAGCTCGGCAGCCCGAGGCGCTTCAGGAGCGCGTGCTGCTCGGCCGGGGAGCCGTCGCCCCAGATGAGCACGAGATCCGGCTTCAACGCGAGCAGGCGCTCGGCATCGATGTGGGTGACATCGCCGATGCGCGCGACGCGGCGCGCCTCGGGCGGGTAGTCGCTGGTGTCGATCGTGCCGACCAGCCGGTCCCCGGCGCCCGCCGCGTACACGAGCTCGGTCAGGTGTGGCGCGAGCGTGACGATGCGCTTCGGCACCGCGCGCGCATCGCCGACGAGGAGCTCGAGGTTGCGCGCACCGGCGTGCTCGAAGACCAGCGTGACCGGGACGCGCTCGCCGCGGGCGAGCGGCCGGTCGAGCCCGAGCAGCATCAGGTGCAGGCCGCCCGGCGTGAAGCTCACGCGCGCGTGGCCGGCTACCGGCACCTCGGCGAGCTCCCGCATCCGCGCGAGCCCGCCCTCCTCCGTCGACTGGTGGAACTCGATGCGCTTGGCGCGCGGCGAGCTCGCGGACATCAGCCGGTCGGGTTCCGTGCCGCCCGCGATCTCGAGATACCCGACGCCGACGCTGACGCCAGGCGGGGTCGGTCGCGACCAGCCGGCGCTGATCGACAGTGCGCCCGGGGTCGCGGCGCTGGCGAGGCACGCGGCGAGGAGCGCGAGCGCGATGGCCGCCACCCGAGCCGCGCGGCGAGGATGTTCAGGGAGCGGCGACACGGGCAGGCGGTGCGGCGAGGAACGCGAGGAGCGCCTCGTAGAGCGGATCGTGCCCGCGGAAGAAGCGCGCGAAGCGCTTCAGCACCCCGCCGTGATCTTCCCCGGGCGTCAGGTGAAGTTCCGCCGGCACGCCCGCGGCGCGCAGGTGCTCGGCGAGCGAGCGGGCGTTCTTGAGGGCGACGGTGCGGTCGGCGAGGCCCTGGACGATGAACGCGGGCGGGCTCGTCCTCCCGACGTAGTTGACGGGCTGCGTCTGCGGGTAGTGCTCGGGCGGCCCGAAGTAGTCGATGAGATCGGCGGCCGTGAGCGGCAGGAAGTCGTAGGGCCCGGCGAAACCCGCGAAGGCGCGCACCGGGCGGGCGCCCGCCGAGCCGAGCCAGCTCGGGTCGTAGGCGACGAGTGCCGCGAGCTGCGCGCCGGCCGAGTGGCCCATCAGCACGAGCGCGGCAGGATCCGCGCCGTAGCGGCTCGCGTTCCTCTCGGCGAAGGCGACGGCGCTCGCAACGTCGGACGCGGCCTCGGCCATCTTGACCGCCGGGTAGAGGCGGTAGTTCGGGACCAGCACGACGAAGCCCGCGGCGGCGAGTCCTGCGGCGAGGAAGCGGTACTCGCTCTTGTCGCCGGAGCTCCAGCGTCCGCCGTGGACGAACACAACGAGCCCCCGCACGGGAGCGCGGCCCTCGGCCGGACGGTACACATCGAGCGTCGAGCGCTCGCCCGGTGCGTAGCGGACGTCGGCCTCGCGGCGGTAGGCGCCGTTCGCGAGGTCGGCACCGTTCGCGACGCCGAGCAGGATGCTCGAGCAGCCCGAGGTCACGAGCGCCGACAACGCCGCGAGGAGCGCGAGCAGCCGCCGCATCAGCGCCGCGCCGGGCACGGTCGCCCGGCAGGATCAAGGAGGCCGCGCGCGGTGAGCCAACGGCGCGGATCGTCCGCTTCCTGGGAGAACCAGGCCCGTGCGGAGCCGAGCCTGAACGTGTAGCCCCACGCGTCCATGTCGTCCATCAGGCGACCGCTCCCGACCGCCGGCAGCTCCCGGGCGAGCAGGATCTGCAGGCAGCAGACCGCGTTCTCCTCGTCGAAGTCCCCGCCCGCGTCCCGCTCGAGCGCCGCGCGGCGCGCATCGTCCATGCAAAGCGCGTGGCAGGCCTCGTGGAGAACGGAGTGCACGGGGGTGTCGGTGCGCACCCAGACGGTCGTGCCGATGAGCCCGGCCTCGGGCGCGCCCCAGTAACTGCCGGGAATCGGCGCCTCGGGAGCCACGCACTCGAGCAAGAGTCCGAAGCGGGCCAGAAGCGAACGGACGGCATCGAGATGACCGTCGCCGAGCGTCAGCACCGGGGCTGGCGAGAGCACCGCGCTCACGGCGCGAGCGCGGCGAGGCGCCTCAGCACCAGCGCCGCGATGTCGTGCGCGAGCGCGCGACGGATGATGTCCTGCTCCTGCTCCTTGGCGAGGATCGCGGTCTCATCGAAGCTGTAGTCGCGCGTCTGCGTCAGCGTCTGCGGCGGCAACACCTCGCGGGTGCCGATGCGCACGCGGTACTTGACCGTGTAGTAGACCTCGTACTCGGTCGGCGTGTTGGTCGCGGACACCGACAGCACCCGCTGGCCGCTGTCGTCGGTCAAGACCTCGACGGTCGCGCCGGCCCCGTCGACGCGCTCGAGCACGTGGCTTCCCGAGGCGCGCAGCGCCTGCGAGAGCGAGCGGTGAAAATCCGTGTAGCGGTCCTCCGCCACGAGGTAGGTGTTCTCGAAGGCAGGCGACAGGCGGCTCACGCCCTGCAGGTGAAAGCCGCAGCCCGCGAGCGGGGCGACGACGCCGAGCGTCAGGGCGGCGAGGAAGCGAGGCGGCCACCGGCGTCGCGTCGACACGCTAGACCACCACGTTGACGAGCTTGCCGGGCACGACGATGACCTTGCGGACCGTCTGCGCGCCCACGAACTTCGCGACCTGGGCATCGGCGAGTGCGGCGAGGCGCACGTCCGCCTCGCTCGCATCGGCCGGCACCGTGATCCGGCCGCGGAGCTTACCGTTCACCTGCACCACGAGCTCGGCCTCCGCGCGCTCGAGCGCGGCGAGGCTGGGCTCGGGCCAGGGCTCGTCGATCACGGCGCGCGCGTGGCCGAGCTCCGCCCAAAGCGCGTGCGCGAGGTGCGGCACGACGGGTGACAGCACGAGCACGGCGATCTCGAGGCTCTCGTGCACGACCGCGCGCGCGGGCAGCGTCGCGTCCTCGAGGCGGCCGATCGCATTCGTGAGTTCCATCACTGCCGCGATCGCGGTGTTGAAGGTGCGGCGCCGGCCGATGTCGTCGGTGACCTTCGCGAGGGTCTGGTGCGCGAGCCGCCGAAGGTCCCGCGCTTCGCGGCCGAGGGCCACCGCATCGAGCGCCGTCGACTCCTGTCGTGCCTTGAGGCCGTGCGCGGTCACGTGCGCGTGCACGGCCTTCCAGAGGCGCTTCAGGAACCTGAATGCCCCGTCCGCGCCTTCGTCCGACCAGTCGAGCGAGAGGTCGGGCGGTGCGGCGAACATCATGAAGAGCCGCGCGGTGTCTGCGCCGTAGCGGTCGATGAAGGCCTGCGGGTCGACGCCGTTGTTCTTCGACTTCGACATCGTGCCGATGCCGCCGGACTCCACCGGCTCGCCATCGACGCGAAGTCGCGCGCCGGCGGGCTGGCCACGCGCATCGGTCAGCACCTCGACGTCGGTCGGGTTGTAGTAGACGACGCGGCCGGAGGCGGGCTTCCTGAAGTAGATCGAGTTCCTGACCATGCCCTGCGTCAGCAGGTTCGCGAACGGCTCGTCGATCTTGACGAGCTTGAGGTCGCGCATCACGCGCGTCCAGAAGCGCGCGTACAGGAGGTGCAGGATCGCGTGCTCGATGCCGCCGATGTACTGGTCCGCCGGCAGCCAGTAACCGACGCGCTCATCGACCATGGCCTCGGAGTTCCCGGCCGAGGCAAAGCGCAGGAAGTACCACGAGGAGTCGACGAAGGTGTCCATCGTGTCCGTCTCGCGGCGCGCGGGCTTCCCGCAGCGCGGGCACGCGCAGTTGACGAACGCGGCGTTCCTGGCGAGCGGGTTGCCGCTGCCATCCGGGACCAGGTCCTCGGGCAGGCGAACCGGGAGGTCCTGGTCGGGAACCGGCACGTCCCCGCATCCGTCGCAGTGAATGATGGGGATCGGGCAGCCCCAGTAGCGCTGGCGCGAGATGCCCCAGTCGCGGAGCCGCCACTGCACCTGGCGCTCGCCGAGGCCCTTCTGCTTGAGCTCGGCCGCGATGCGCTCGACGGCCGCGGCGTAGGCGAGACCGTCGAAGCGACCCGACCGTACGCAGAGCCCGTGCTCCGCGTACGCGGG
>CAYNCY010000293.1:0-5242 GCA_964395195.1 uncultured Steroidobacteraceae bacterium | reverse complement strand
GCGCCGTCACGATGCGCTCGTCGTCGTCGATGACTCGCACGCGACGGGCTTCATGGGCGCGCGCGTACGCGGTACCCACGAGCGCGCGGGCGTGATGGACCGGATCGATCTCCTGACCGGCACGCTCGGCAAGGCGCTCGGCGGCGCGGCCGGTGGCTACATCGCGGGCCGCAGGGCCGTGATCGACTGGCTGAGGCAGCGCTCGCGCCCCTACCTCTTCTCGAACTCGGTACCGCCCGTGATCGCCGCGACGACGCTGCGCGTGCTCGAGCTCGTGAGCGAGGGCGATGAACTGAGGGCCCGCCTCACCGCCAACGCGCAGCAGTTTCGCGCCGGCATGACGGCGGCGGGCTTCACGCTCGTGCCGGGCGAGCACCCGATCATCCCGGTGATGCTGGGCGAAGCCGCGCTCGCCGGGCGCATGGCCGATCGGCTCCTCGAGCTCGGCGTCTACGTGATAGGTTTTTCGTTTCCCGTGGTGCCGAAGGGCCAGGCGCGCATCCGCACGCAGATGAGCGCGGCGCACACGCCCGAGCAGATTGCGCGCGCCATCGGGGCATTCGCGACGGCCGGGCGCGAGCTCGGCCTCATTTGCTAAGGGAGCGGCGAGGATGAAGGCACTCGTGAAGGCGCGGGCCGAGCCCGGCATCTGGATGGCAGACGTGGCGGAGCCGACCTACGGCCCGAACGACGTGCTCATCAAGATGAAGAAGACCGCGATCTGCGGCACCGACATGCACATCTGGCACTGGGACGAGTGGGCGAGGCGCACGATCAAGGTGCCGATGGCCGTCGGGCACGAGTACGCCGGCGAGATCGTCGCGATGGGGAGCGAGGTTCGCGGCCTCAGTGTCGGCGATCGCGTCTCGGGCGAGGGCCACATCACCTGCGGCCACTGCCGCAACTGCCGCGCGGGCCGCAGACACCTGTGCCGCAACACGGTCGGCGTCGGCGTCAACCGCGCCGGCTGCTTCGCCGAGTACATGTCGCTGCCGGCGAGCAACGTCTTCAAGCTACCGGATGCGATCACCGACGAGATCGCCTCGATCCTCGATCCCTTCGGTAACGCGACGCACACGGCGCTGTCGTTCAACCTGGTCGGCGAGGACGTGCTGATCACGGGCGCAGGTCCCATCGGGATCATGGCGGTCGCGATCGCGCGTTTCGTCGGCAGCCGCCACGTCGTCATCACGGACGTCAACCCCTACCGGCTCGAGCTCGCGCGCAAGATGGGCGCCTCGCGCGCGCTCGATGTGCGCACGGAGAGCCTCGATGAGGCAATGAAGTCGCTCGGCATGGAGGAGGGCTTTGACGTCGGCCTCGAGATGTCGGGCGTACCCTCGGCGTTCCACGAGCTCCTGCGCACCATGCATCACGGCGGCAACGTCGCGCTCCTCGGCATCATGCCGAAGGACACCGGCATCAACTGGGACGAGGTCATCTTCAAGGGCCTCGTGATGAAGGGCGTGTACGGTCGCGAAATGTTCGAGACGTGGTACAAGATGTCGAGCATGCTGCAGTCGGGACTCGACATCTCACCGGTGATCACGCATCGCCTGCCGATCGAGGAGTACCGCCTCGGCTTCGAGACGATGGCCTCGGGCGCAAGCGGCAAAATCATCCTCGACTGGGCCGCGTAGAGCGCGCGCTGCCCGTAGATGCCAACCCCGTTTTCCGACCGCTCCACGACCCCACTTCCAGACGGCGCGCCTGCCGCGCAAGGACGAGATCGATGCTGAAGTCCCTGACCGGCGGAACGCTCGTCGCCGCCCTCGTCCTCGCAACGGGCACGAGCCACGCGGCGGCGCCCGGCACCGCGGCCGCGCCGGCCCATGCGGCCGCGGCGGGCCATGCGCCCACGGCGAGTCAGCTGCGCGCGGAAGCGCTGCACGCGAACGTGCGCTGCCTCGTCATCGGCTTCAGTCTGATCCAGCAACCCGACGCCGAGAAGCAGAAGTTCGGGACGATCATCAGCATGTACTACTTCGGCAAGGTCGATGGCCTCGCGCCGAAAGCCGATCTCGAGTCGCTGCTGGTCGAGGAGACCAAGAACCTGACGCCGGCGGTCGCGGAGACGGAAGCGAAGCGCTGCGGGCTCGAGCTCACCGAGCGCGGCACTGCCCTCACTCAGGTCGGTGAGCGCATCCAGAAGCGCGAGGCCGCCGCCCAGAAGGCGGCGGCAGACAAGGCGGCGGCCGAAAAGCCGACGCCCGACAAGGCGCCGGACGAGAATGCGGCGCCCGCGCAGGCCCCGGACGGTGCCACCACCCCGGCGGCCCCGACCCTCGACCCGCCGAAGTAGGCGCGTCGAGGCCTGCGACACCGGTCAGCGGATGTCGCAGGCGCAGTAGTAGTAGACGTGCCGCGGGTCGTTGAAGGCCTCGAGCGACTTGAGCTCGCGCTCCGCCGCGCTGACGAGGTGGCCGAGCGCCGGTGCGGCGGGCTCCGCAAAACCCAGGTTCCGCGCCAGGGTCTCGCCCTCGGCGTGCAGCTGGCGGACCAGCGTCTCGCGCCACGTCAGTTCCTTCGAGCGCCAGCTCGTGCCGTAGTGTCCTTGCGTCAGGTGCGCGCGCTTCGCCGCCGACTCGATCGCCGCGTCGATGCCGCCGAGCTGATCGACGAGGCCGAGTTTCTGCGCCTCCCTTGCGATCCACACCCGCCCTTCGGCGATGGTCTCGATCGCCTCGGGCGACTTGTGCCGCCCCGCCGCCACGCGCCCGACGAAGTCGTGGTACGCGTGCTCGACGCCGAGCTGCAGCGCCTCGCGCGCGCCCGGATCCATCGTGCGCTCGAGGTTCATGGCCCCGGCGAGCGGCGAAGTCGCGACACCGTCGGTCGCGATGCCGACCTTGGCGAGCGTCTTCTGGAATGTCGGCACGATGCCGAACACGCCGATCGAACCCGTAATCGTGGTCGGCTCCGCCCAGATCTCGTCGCTTTCCATCGCGATGTAGTAGCCGCCCGAGGCGGCGACGCTCGAGAACGAGGCGACGACGGGCTTGCCCGCGGCTTTGAGCGCCGCGACTTCCTGGCGGATGACTTCGGAGGCCAGCATGCTGCCGCCGCCGCTGTCGATCCGGAGCACCACCGCCTTCACGTCCTTGTCGAAGCGCGCCTTCCTCAGGAGCAGCGCGAAGCTGTCGCCGCCGATCTCGCCGGGCGGACGGTCGCCGTCGACGATGTTGCCGGAGGCGACCAGCACCGCGACCTGGCCGTCCGGATGGCGCGCGAGCGAGGAGTCCGGCCGCGTCGCCGCGAGGTACTCGTCCTGGTCGAGGGCGTTGAACGAATGCGAGCCCGAGTCCTCACCGACCAGGCCAACGAGCTCCTTCTCGAACTCGAGCCAATTCTTGCGACCGGTGATGAGCCCGCGCTGCTGCGCCAACAGTGCCGCATCGCCGCTCACGGCCCGGAGGCTCGGCACCAGGTCGCGCACGTACGCATCCACCGATCCCGCCGGCAGGTGGCGCGCCGCCTCGACGCCCTGCTGGTAGGCGAGCCAGATGGGCGCGAGGATGCCGAGCGTCTGCTCGCGGTCCTCGGGCGACATGTCGGTGCGCGTGAAGGGTTCGGTGAAGGACTTGTGCGTGCCGACCTTGAAGACGTTGACCTCGACGCCGAGCTTCTCGAGCGCGTCGCGGTAGTAGAGGTTGTAGGCGGCGTAGCCGACGACGCCCACCTCGCCGACGGGATCGAGGTAGACCTCGTCCGCCTGCGCGAGCAGGTAGTACTGCTCCTGCGTCGTGTAGTGCGCGTAGGCCAGCACCTTCTTGCCGGTCGCCTTGAATGCCTGGATCGCGGCGGACACGCTGCGCAGCTTCGTGAGTCCCGCGCCGCTCATGTCCTCCGTGTCGAGCACGAGCACGCGGATCCGGTCGTCCTTGGCGGCGGCGCGGATCGACTCGGTGAGGTCGCGGACCAGCGTCTCGGGCTCCCGGTCGCGCGTCAGCGCGCTCACCGAGCGGTCCCAGGCACTGCCCGTCAGCTGCTCGACCAGGCGGCCGTGCGGCTGGATCACGAGCGCGGCCTTCGTCGGGACGGTCGGCACCGTCGGGCGCGAGGCGACGATGAGGATCCCGAAGATCACGAGGAGCACGATCAGGTGCAGCACCTTCCTGAGCGCGTCGAGGAAGCGCCAGAGGTACCGGAAAAGCCGTCCGATGAACGCCATGGGATCTCCGCTGTGCCGTGACCCGGGAATCCGGGCGGCCGTTCGCTCAAGTCTATCGGGAGGGGCCGGCCGTTGCAGCGCGGGCCGTGCCCGGCGGTTTTTGAAGCCGCCGATGCGACAAGGGCCGGCCGCGACGCGGCCGGCCCCTCAGGGTCGGTAGCGACGGGTCGCGCGCCGGGCGCGACCCGCGCGCGATCAGACCTTCTCTTCGATGCGGGCCGACTTGCCCGAGCGATCGCGCAGGTAGTAGAGCTTCGCGCGACGGACGTTGCCGCGGCGCTTGACCGTGATGCTGCCGAGCGCCGGGCTGAAGGTCTGGAACACGCGCTCCACGCCCTCGCCGTGCGAGATCTTGCGCACCGTGAAGGAGGAGTTGAGGCCGCGGTTGCTGCGCGCGATCACGACGCCCTCGTAGGCCTGCACGCGCTCGCGGTCGCCTTCCTTGACCTTGACCTCGACGACCAGGGTGTCGCCCGGGCCGAACTCGGGAATCTTCCGCCCCATCTGGCGCTTCTCGATCTCGGCAATGATCTTGTTCATGACTTCCGTTCCTCTCGATACTCGTCGAGGAGCGTGCGCTCCTCGATCGTCAATTCCCGCCCGGCCATCAGGTCGGGTCGTCGCTCCGCCGTTCGGCCGAGCGCCTGTTTCAGCCGCCAGCGGCGAATCGCCGCGTGGTTGCCACTCATCAAAACCCCGGGCACCTCGCGCCCGCGCCACGACTCCGGCCGCGTGTAGTGCGGCCAGTCGAGGAGCGCTTCGCCGCCGAAGGACTCCTGCTCGGCCGACTCGGCGGCGCCCAGCACCCCCGGCATCAGCCGCACCGTCGCGTCGATGACCACGAGCGCCGCGAGCTCGCCGCCCGTCAGCACGTAGTCCCCGATCGACAGCTCCTCGTCGATCACCTCGTCCAGCACCCGCTCGTCCACGCCCTCGTAGCGCCCGGCGAGCAGCAAGAACCCCGGCAGCGCCGCGAGCCGTCGCGCCGTCGCCTGATCGAACCGCCGGCCCTGCGCCGACAGGTAGATCCGCGGGCTCCCGGCCGGCAGCCGCGCCGCCGCCCGCTCGATC
>CAYNCY010000292.1:0-5253 GCA_964395195.1 uncultured Steroidobacteraceae bacterium | reverse complement strand
GTCACGTCGCTGCGGGTGGGCACGGCCTGCTTGAGCTCATTCTCCAGGAATTGCTTGCGCTCCCGGGGATCCTCGAACCGATGCCACAGCCGTCGTGCCAACGCGTCGAGCCCGGTGTACGTGACGACGACCTTGCCCTCGAGGCCGCCCTGCGCGGTCAGCCGCAGCGTCGCCCGGCGCTCGATGCGCGAGTCGCTCGTCGGCGCGAGCGGCGCCGTGACCCAGGTACCACCGTCCTTGTCGAACGCGAGACCCTGTACGCCCGTTTCCTCCCACGGCAACAGCCCGAATGGCGCGAACCGAGTGCCCGGATCGAGAAACAACTCCTTGCCGTCGAGCGTCACGCGAACGAGGTCCAGGTCGAGGTCGTGGAAGTTCATCATCGCGGGATTGAAGAAGCGTTTGTAACGGCTCGAGACCACGATCGGGTCCGCCCGGAAGCCCGCGGCACGCGCGAGCGCGATGAACAGCCAGTCCAGCTGTCGCCTAGTTCCGTAGCCGTGCGCCAAGACATCATCGACGTGGTAGTTCGGGCTGCGGTCCGCGCGCCTGGTCTCCTGCTCCGTCTCCGCGGCCTCGAAGCTCAGGTTCCGCAATTTCTGCACCCGCTCATAGAGTTTGCGGAGCTTCGCTTCCGGAGCATCGGACGCGTCGAGTGTTTCGGCCACGGCGCGTTCCATGGCGCGACGCTTGTCGATGTACAGGGAGAACGTGCGGTAGTAGTCCTGCCCGGTGTGCTTCCAGTACGCGACCGCGTCCACATCGCCCCAGGGATTCGCGGAATAGGCGAAGTCGACGCGCAGCCTGAGCGCGCGTTCCGGCGGCATCGATTCCTCGCTGATGAACGCCGGCACGTTGTTGACCTCGATCCGGACAGTGTGGTCGTCCATCTCGGGCGGGGGCGTTCCGGGCGGAAGCCCCAGCGGCCAGCTGACTCCGACGCCGAGCCGGCGATACTTGACGAGTGAGAACCTGGCGTGCCGCGTGAAGAGATCGTCGTTCAACAGCCACTCGGAGTCGTACAGCAGGTCGAACGGCAGCTGGCGGCGATAGCTGTACTCGACGATGCTGCCGACCCGGACATCGGGCAGGGTGAAGGTCTTTGCCGCCGACCTCGCCTCGCGCGAGTGGTACGTGGTCTGCTCGACCACCTTGCCATCGAAATCGACGATCGTCCCGTCCGGCTGGATGACGCGCGCCTGGATCGAGTGAATGCTGGACACGTACGGACTGAACGGGATCGAGACACTCGCGTATTTCAGCCCCTCGCTGGTCAGGATCTTGATGCGCCGGTATTCGATTTCGCTGCCGGCATTGTCGTCACGGTCGACCTGGCGGTACAGGTAGACGGCGGGGACGTTGGGTGCCTCCGGCACGCTCGTGAGCACGACCTCCTCCGGCGGCAATGGCAGCCACTCGACGGCGTGCGCGGGCTTCGCGGCGCCGGGCGGCGCGTACAGGAGAGCCGGGGAGGCGGCGAGCAAGCCAAGTGCCAAGGCGAGGGAAGGAGCGCCGGCGCGACGGGCGCGCCGTATCGACGTTCCGCGGGCAGGGCGCCACAACGCGCCCTGAGCAACGCTCAGCATCCGTGCTCCCCCATCGCCGCGCCCGTTCAGTCGAGTCCGCTACCCGTACAGCTGCACGGCGAACGGACGGACGATCCCCGATTCATGCTATCCGCTCCACGTACCTGCGGCAAACGGGACGCAAACGAGTCAGCCGGGGCGCCGGGCGGCGTGCGGCCCGCCGGGTCTCACTCGGAGTTGGTTTCCTTGCCGAAGCGGTAGTTGAGCCGCAGGCCGATCACGCGGGGCTCCGTCGTCGTCTCGCGCAGGTCGTAGTTGCCGCTGTTGGCGTACACGATCGCGTTCTTGTCGGCGAGGTTGCGGACGTAGAGCTCCGCGAGCCAGTGGCCGCCCTCCGGAGTGAGGCCAACGCGCAGGTTCATGATCGAGTAGGCCGGCTGCAGCACGCGGCCGACGCCGTTCGAGCCCGCGACGTGCAGGTCGTTCCACATGTCGCCCTTGCTCGCGATGTCGAACTGCGCGTAGCCCGACAGGGAGCTGCCGAGCGTCTTCTCGTACCGCACGTTCCAGCTGTAGGCGACATACGGCACGAACGGCAGCCGCTCGCCGACGTTGCCCTGGAAGGTCGGGAACGGGCTCGAGACCAGGTGCGAGTCGGTGTAGTTGCCGGCCGCCTGCATCGACCAGTTCTCGCTGAACTTGAGCGAGACGTTCGACTCGATGCCGTAGATCCGCGCATCGCCGACGTTCGCGTTGAAGCTGCTCGGCGCGCAGATGTCGGCGTCGTAGATCGTCGTCTGGAGATTCTTCCAGTTCATCAGGTAGGCGGCGCCGTTGAAGGTCACGCGTCCGCCGAAGCTCGTCGACTTCCAGCCGATCTCGTAGTTGTTGAGCGTGTCCGGCACGTACGCAGGTGGCACGCCCGCGGCGTAGCAACCGGCCGGGTAGCCCGAGTTGGCGCCGCCGTCGCGGAAGCCCTGGCCGAAGTCGGCGTACAACAGGATCTTGTCGGTCAGCTTGTAGTTGATGCCGAACTTGCTGTTCCACTTGTTCGAGGCATCGGTCGCGTCGTACGGGGTGGTCGCCGCGTACGCGAACTGGCCGTACGGGCTGTAGTAGTGCGAGTGCGACTTGAAGTGCACGACGCCGCCTTCGACGTTGAGCTTGCTCGTGAGGTCGAAGCTGATGTTCGCGAACTCGGTCGTCTGCAGGTAGTCCGAGCGCTCGGTGTAGGAGTACCAGATACCGGGCGGGAGCGAGGACTGCGTGGTGCCGTAGTAGGCGAGGTAGCTCTGGAACGCCGCGCCGCTGGTTTGCATTCCCGGCATGTAGAAGGTGCTGCCGGAGTTCTTGTCGCGGGTCTTCTCCCAGTAGAGGCCCGTCAGCCAGTGGAAGCGGCCGCCCGGCTTCGAGGCGAGCCTGAGCTCGTTCGACCAGCGCTCGGGGTTGCTGTGGTACTCGTAGAACTGCAGCGGCACGTTGCAGCCGGTGTAGGGGCCACCGCCGATCGCGGGGTCGTTGAGGCACGTGAAGCCTTCGATCGCGCCCTTGTAGTGCGTTCCGGTGTACGCGGAGTATGGGCTGTAGTTCTCCATGTACTGGGAGTATTCGTTGTTCTGGCGCGTGGGCAGCGACCAGTAGGTGCTCGCGAACACGAGATCGCCGATGCCGACGTCGCCATCGACGTGGAAGTCGACCATCTTCGCCTCGTTGTCGTGCGCCTCGGGGCCGAAGCGCGACACCGTGCGCGGGCCGTAGTTCGCGAGGTCCTCGTCCCACGCGCCGAGCGTGTGCTGGCGCTGGTAGCTGTAGGTCAGCGTCGCGCTCCAGGCGTCGTTGAGGACGCCCTTGACCGCGAAGCGTCCGCCGACCACGTTCTCGCGGTTGTAGTCGTTGCGCGCCCACGCGGAGTTGTCCGAGACCGTGCCGTTGACCCAGGTGCGCGTGGTCAGCTTGTTGTTGATGAAGCCGCCGTGCGAGTCAGAGAACGCCGAGACCCGCACCGCGAGCGCGCCATCGATCAGCGGGACGTTGAGGAAGCCCTCGTACGTCTCGTTGTTCGTACCACCCTTGATCTTGCCGCCGTCGACGTCGACACCGGCGCTGAAGGCGTGCACATCGGGCTTGTTGGTGATGTAGCGCACGGCGCCCGACATCGAGCCCGCGCCGAAGGTCGTGCCCTGCGGGCCGTTCAGCACCTCGATCTGCGCGATGTCATACAGATGCAGGTCGGGCTGCACGCCGAACCAGCTGGTCGACATGTCATCGACGAAGAACCCGGTCGCGGAGCTGTTGGAGTAGTTCGGGTTGCTGCCGTCGGAGACGCCGCGCATCACGAACATCTGCGTGCCTGGGCCAACGCTGATGAAGGAGATCGACGGCACCTTTTCCGCGTAGTCCTCGAACTGCGAGATGCCGAGGTTCTGCAGGTCCTTTTTCGTGAAGACGTTGATGCTGACCGGCACGTCCTGGAGGTTCTCCTCGCGCTTGCGCGCGGTGACGACCACCTCCTGGAGGAGCCCGGTCGGGGCGTCCGCGCCGGCGGCGAGTGCAGTCCCGCGGGGCGCGACCAGGGCCAGCGCCGAGGCGACCGCGAGGCCGACCCGGGAGTGCGAACCGCTGCTGGAGGTGATCCGAGGGCCCGCGGCCACCGCGGTCACGGCTCGGACGGCATCGGTCGGACGATGTACGCGCATTGGAGACTCCCCGATCGACCTGGTGATTGATGCGCCGCTTGTTGGGCGGGTGCACAACTGAATCATCCGTCGGACGGTCCTGCGCCGTCAACGAGTACGCTGCGGGACGCGGACGCGCCTTGGGTGCAGATTATTTGTAGGACGGAAACCGATCCAGGCAGTCGCCGAGCGCCCGGCGGAGCGGTTCCAGTTCGTGCTCGAAATGGCGCCAGTAGCCGACGCCCGAGGTGTAGATGGGTTGGCGGACCTGCTCGGCGCTTGCCGTCCGGACCGCTCGTTGCGTCGCGTGGAACGTGAGGCAGGACGGCTCGAACTCGAGTCGGCAGTGCGCGAGGAGCCGGCGGATTCCGGCTTCGGGCTCTGCCACCAGGTCCTCGTACTGTACCGTCAGAACCTTGCCGGGCAGCACGCTGTTCCAGTGGTCGATCAGCTCGAGGTAGGAGCGGTAGTAGCGCCCGAGCACCTCGAGGTCGTAGCTGAACGCCTGCCCTTCCGCGAAGTGCTGCTTGTAGGTGCAGAAGCAGGCGTCCATGGGATGGCGACGGGCGTCGATGATCGTGGCGCCGGGCAGGATCAGGTGGATGAGGCCGACGTGGCTGAAATTGTTGGGCAGCTTGTCGGTGAAGTGCTCGCGGCCCTGGCGCAGCGGCTCGGTCTCGCTGAGGTAGCGGCGTCCGAGAGCGGCGAAAGCCGCCACCGGCGCCGCGGCGACGGTGGCCGGGTAGCCCGATCGGTCGCCCTCGAGATCCTCGAAATCGCGCGCGATCCCGAGGATGTTCGAGAGCTCCATCGTGCCCTCGACCGCCGAATGGCTCGCGAGGATCTGCTCGATGAGCGTCGAGCCGGAGCGGGGGAGTCCGACGATGAAGATGGGCGCCCGGCTCGGATCGCCCGAGCCCGCGCGCGCGGCGAGGAACTCGGCGCTGAACGTCGTCCGAATGCGGGCCGCGCGCCGCTCGAAGGCCTCGATGCTGAAGGGCACGTCGCGGCGCTTGAGCGCATTGCCGCGCGCATAGCTCGCGAATGCCCTC
>CAYNCY010000291.1:0-5253 GCA_964395195.1 uncultured Steroidobacteraceae bacterium | reverse complement strand
CGCGCAGCGGCTCACCGTCGAACCCGCCTGGTCACGGGCGGTCGAGACGGTCCTCGGCAGCTACCTCGAGGCCGTGTGCGTCGACGGTCTCGATGCGGTTGCGAGTCTCGTCAGCGGACTGACCGTTGGCCAGGTGACGTTTGTCGGCCTTGAGAGCACCGCGCCCGTGAGCGCCGCGCCCGCCGCGGACCTGCGCGGCAAGGTCAAGGGACCGGCTGCGCTTGAGTCATTGCTCCGCGGCGTGTACGCGGTCGACGGGCTCGAGGAAGCGCTGAAGCGGCGCTCTTCGCTCGCTCCCGGCGAGTCGGTGATCACGCGTGACGGCGTCTGGGTCGGACGTGACTGGCTGCGCGTCTCGCGCGATGAGGACGTGCATGCGGGCGTCATCGAGCGCGAGGCCGAGCTTCGCGCCGTGGGTGCCCGGATCACGACCGCCGAGCGCACGTTTCAGGAACTCGAGCAGACGCTGCAGGGCGCGCGCGCGAAGATCATCGATCTCGAGCGCGGCCGCGACGCCGCCCAGGAATCCGCCAACCGGCTGCACCGCAGCCACGTCGATGCGCGCGCCCAGCTCGCCGCGCTCGCGGCGCGCCGCCAGCAGGCGGGCGAGCGCCTCGCGCGCCTGACCGCCGAGGATGCGGAGCTTGCGACCGAGATCAGCTCGGCCGAGACCGACACGCGGGCAGCACGCCGCCAGCTCGAGGTCGCGCTCGAGGCCATGGAATCGCACGAGAGCCGCCGTCCGGCCCACGAGTCCGAACGCGATCGCCTGCGCGCTGCGCTCGAAGCCGCGCGCGGCGCGGCCGAACGGGCCCGCGCGGCCGCGCAGGAGGCCGCGATCGCGGTCGAATCGCGCCGCTCCGCGCGCGCCTCGCTCGCCACGGGTCTAGAACGTCTGAAGGCGCAGCTCGACCAGTTGACCGAGCGCCGCCGCGACTTGAATGCGGAGCTCGCCGCGGGCGAAGCGCCGCTCATCGCCCAGCAGACAGAACTCGAGGGGCTCCAGTCCCGCCGGCTCGATGGCGAGCGCGAGCTCAGCGTCGCGCGAGCCGCGGTCGAGGCGGCGGAAGCGGAGTTCCGGCAGCTCGACGAAGCCCGTCTCGCGGCGGAAGGCACCGTCGAGGGCGTACGGCAGAGCGCGAACGAGGCGGCGCTCGCCGCCCAGGAGACCCGCGTCAGGCGCGAGTCCCTGCACGAGCAGTTCGCGGCGACGCGCTTCGAGCTTGCGAGCGTACTCGCCGAGCTCCCCGGCGATGCAACCGCGGCGGTCTGGGAAACGAACCTCGCGGAGGTCGCGGGCAAGATCGAGCGCCTGGGCCAGGTCAACCTGGCAGCGATTGATGAGTACAAGGAGCAGTCGGAGCGCAAGGAGTACCTCGACCGGCAGTTCAACGACCTGACCGAGGCGCTCAACACGCTCGAGCAGGCGATCCGCAAGATCGATCGCGAGACGCGCCAGCGCTTCCAGGAGACCTTCGATCGCGTGAACGGCGGCCTGCAGGAGAAGTTCCCGCGCCTCTTCGGCGGCGGTAACGCCTACCTCGAGCTCATCGGCGATGACGTGCTCGCGGCGGGCGTCGCGGTGATGGCGCGGCCCCCCGGCAAACGCAACTCGACGATCAGCCAGCTCTCGGGCGGCGAGAAGGCGCTGACCGCGGTCGCGCTCGTGTTCTCGATCTTCGAATTGAACCCGGCGCCCTTCTGCCTGCTCGATGAGGTCGACGCGCCGCTCGACGACCAGAACGTCGGGCGGTTCTGCGACATCGTCCGCGACATGTCCGAGCGGGTGCAGTTCGTGTTCATCACGCACAACAAGAACACAATGGAACTGGCCCGGCAGCTCGTGGGCGTCACGATGAACGAACCCGGCGTCTCGCGGCTCGTGTCGGTCGACGTTGACGAGGCGCTCAGGATGGCGGCGGCGGGGTAGTCGACGATGGCAGCTGAGCTGCGGCTCATCCTCCTTGGGCTCGGAGTGGCCCTGATCGTCGGCCTCTGGTGGTGGGAGCGGCGCCGCTCCGACGCACCGCGCGGCGGTGATACGCCGGTGCGCTCGCCCGAACTCTTCGAGCCCCGGATCGAGCCCGAGATGAGCGCGCTCACCGTGGATGCGGCGGACCCGGAACCTGACGATCCGCCCGATGAGATGGACACGCAGGAGATGCCGGCGCGTCGCGCGCCCGTACTCGACCGCCCGGTGCCGCGCGGCGATCCGCCGGTCGTCACGATCGACGACCTTCCCGAGGACGCCATCGACGTCGTGCTCGAGGCCCCCGAGATCAGCGCCGACCCGGTACCGCCCCTTCGGCCGGCCGCCGCCGGGCGTCCATCGCCCGACCAGCGCCGTCGCGTGGCGGACCCGCCGATCGTGATCGATCAGGAAGACGCGCCGGTCGAAGCACCCGCGCTGCCGGAGGCTTCCGAGGAAGCGGAGACTCTCGAGACGCCGCCGCGGCACCAGCGGATCATTGCAGTGCGTCTCCTTGGCAAGGACGGGAGCCGAGTCGAGGGCAAGGACCTCAAGGCGGCGCTCTCGGGCGAGGGTCTCGAGTTCGGGCGCTACTCGATCTACCACCGGGTAATGGACGGCGGTCGGCCGCTCTACAGCGTCGCGAGCCTGGTCGAGCCGGGTTCCTTCGATCCCACCCAGATGGAGACGCTGCGCTTTCCCGGCATCTCGCTGTTCGCGGTGTTCCCGGGGCCGCTGCCCGCGCCGCAGTGCTTCGACGAGCTGCTCGCGACCGCCCGGCGGCTCGCGGACCGGCTCGGCGCGACGCTTCAGGACGACTCGGGCAGCAGCCTGACCGGCCAGCGGGTGCTCAGCATCCGGGAGGACCTGGTGCATTTCGAGCACCTCGTTTCGCTCAGCCGGACGCGTCCGCGACCCTGACTCGTCACGCATGACTGCGCCTGCCGATAGGGTCCGGACTCTGCGCGAGGGGATCGCGCGCCACGATCATCGTTACTACGTCCTCGACGATCCGGAAGTTCCGGACGCCGAGTACGACCGGCTCGTCAAGGAGCTGAAGGCCCTCGAGGCCGCCCATCCGGAGCTCGTGAGCCCGGACTCGCCGACCCAGCGTGTCAGCGGTGCGCCCGCTGCCGAATTCGGCGAGGTCGAGCACCGGGTGCCGATGCTCTCTCTCGACAACGCATTCTCGGCCGAGGACATCGAGCGCTTCGACAAGCGGATTCGCGAGCGGCTCGAGACGGAGGAGGCGATTGCGTATTCGTGCGAGCCCAAGCTCGATGGGCTCGCGGTCACGCTTCTCTATGAGAAGGGGCGCCTGGTGACCGGTGCAACGCGCGGAGACGGGGTGCACGGTGAGGACGTCACGGCAAACCTCCGGACCCTGCCGACTGTACCCCTACAGCTCCAGGGATCCGGCTTCCCGCCAGTCCTCGAGGTTCGCGGTGAAGTATTCATGTCGCTCAAGGGCTTCGAGCGGATGAATCGCGAGGCGCTCGCAAGCGGCGAGAAGGTTTTCGTAAATCCCCGGAACGCCGCGGCAGGGAGCCTGCGTCAGCTCGATTCACGGATCACCGCCACGCGACCGCTCGAGATCTTTTTCTACGGCATCGGTGTGGTGGAGGGTGCGGCGCTGCCGCCCCGCCACAGCGAATTGCTGGCGCGGCTACGCGTGTGGGGACTCCGGGTCTCCGGCGAGGTGAAGGTCGCGCACGGAGCGCAGGGGTTGCTCGACTACTACGCGGCGATCGGCGCGCGCCGGGCAAGCCTCGGTTACCAGATCGACGGCGTCGTCTACAAGGTCGATTCGCTCCTGCAGCAACGCGAGCTCGGGTTCGTGGCGCGGGCGCCGCGCTGGGCGATCGCACACAAATATCCGGCTCAGGAGGAGATGACGACGGTGCGCTCGATCGAGTGGCAGGTCGGTCGGACCGGCGCGCTAACGCCGGTCGCGCGACTCGAGCCGGTGTTCGTGGGCGGCGTCACAGTGAGCAACGCGACGCTTCACAACGTCGACGAGCTGCGGCGCAAGGATGTCCGGGAAGGGGATACCGTCATCGTACGGCGTGCCGGCGACGTGATCCCCGAAATCGTGCGCGTCGTTGCGGAACGTCGTCCCGCGGGCGCGCTCGAGGCGCCGATCCCGGCGACGTGCCCTGTCTGCGGCTCCGATGTCCGAAGGATAGAAGGCGAGGCCGTCGTTCGCTGCACGGGCGGGCTCGTCTGCGCGGCGCAGCGCAAGGAATCCCTGAAACACTTCGCAAGCCGGCGCGCGATGGATATCGACGGGCTGGGCGACAAGGTGATTGACCAGCTGGTGGAGGCCGACCTCGTCAAGAACGCCGCCGACCTTTACGACTTGTCGGTGGAGACGCTGGCGGGGCTCGATCGGATGGGGGAGAAGAGCGCGCGAAACCTCGTTGATGCCATCGAGAAAAGCAAACAGACGACGTTGCCACGGTTCCTGTTTGGTCTCGGCATCCCCAACGTGGGTGAAGCGACGGCGCTTGCGATAGCGGAGAGTTTCGGAGACCTGGAGCCAATCGAGCAGGCGTCGGTCGAACGCATTATGGAGGTTCCTGACGTGGGGCCAGTTGTTGCGGCTGCGGTTCGAGAGTTTTTCGATGAGGGTCGAAATCGCACTGTGGTCGCATCAATTTGTGCGAGCGGAGTTAAGTGGCCCGCGTTAGCTCTCGACCGAACGTCTATTCCTGCTGTTGAAGGCAGAACGTTCGTGTTGACGGGAACCCTTCCGTCTTGGAGTAGGAATGACGCTGCCGATGCTATTCGGCGCGCCGGCGGCAAAGTGTCGTCAAGTGTCACAAAAAAAACGACGTTTCTTGTTGTCGGCGACTCTCCAGGGTCAAAGGCCGAAAAGGCGACGGCGCTCGGCGTCACAATAATCGGTGAAACCGAATTGCGAAAAATGTTAGGTGGGGTGAACTAGCCCCTCAGCGTTCGGATTTCCCACGATCCCGTCTGGATCCACGAACAGGTGAATGCCGACTCCAACTGTTCCGGTCGCAACGATGGATTCGCGCGCGCACATCCACGTATCGAGGTCCTCAAGGAAAGACTGGCCATGAATACTGAGATAGGCGATGAGCGCCGGGATCTGCCTAGCGGGCAATCTGTTGGTTGCGACGCTGCGTTCAAATCTACCCGGCGAGTCAGAGCGCTTCGTCAGATTGTGATTCATAGTGGATGCGACCCTGCGGACTACATCAACAGCACGCGCAATTCCGGATGAGAGATTCTCTGCGACGATGAGATCTCTGCGAACA
>CAYNCY010000290.1:0-5256 GCA_964395195.1 uncultured Steroidobacteraceae bacterium | reverse complement strand
GCCCGGCGCGTTTTTTTTTGCTCCGAAACCCGAACCGGACGGCCGCGCCGCTACGCGCCGTCGGGTGCGGCCCACTCCCGCCAGCCGGCGAGGAGCGGGAAGTAGAGTCCGAGCCGGATCGGCCGGCCGGGATCGAGACGCCGGAGGAGGTCCGCGTAGCCCGCGAGCTGCGGCTCGTAGCGCACGCGTTCGCGGTCGAGGAAGGCCTCGACGTCGGTGCCCTCGTGCACGCTCGTCTTGAAGTCGACGATCCAGCGCACGCCCGTTGCATCGACGAAGCTGCGATCGATCCGCCGCGTGACGACCTGGCCCGCGCGCAGCGTCGAGAGGTCGAGCTCGCTCGCGACGTGGGTGTGGGTCGGATCGAAGAGCCACTGCCCCCGCGAATCGCCCCGCGTGAACTCGAGCGCCCGCTCGATGCGCCCGAGCGCGCGGGCAAGCTCCTCCTCGGCGATCCCAAGCTCGATGAGCCGCCGGCGCCAGACGGGCCGTCGGGCCGTGAGCGAGCGCGCGAGAGCCTCGAGTGAGGTCGTCGCCGCCCGCTCGAGTTCCTCGTGCACGACCGTTCCCACGTGCCGGGCGGCGGCGCCCACCCACTCGAACTCGAACTCGGTCGGGCCTTCCGGCCGCGGTGGATCGCGCAGCGCGACGAGGCCGGGCGGCGTCGGTGGCGCCTGCCAGTCTGCGGGCAGCCGAAGCGCGCGCGCGGTCGCTGCCCGGGGCGCTGCCGCGGCCCGGGGCGGGCGCAGGTCGGCACCGGCGCCCACCACTGGCCAGAGCTTCGCGAGGAGGCTGCCGCGGTCGGGTGCGCCACCCGCGCCCGTCTCCCGGTCCCGCGCCCGCACGTGGCCCACGAGGTGCAGGCGTTCCTTCGCGCGGGTCGCGGCGACGTACAGCAGTCGCCCGAGCTCAAGCTCCGCACGCGCCCGCTCGAGGCCCTTGAGCCAGGACTCGAGCGGATCGTCGGGAAGCGCCCCGGGGCGCCGCGGCGCGAGCACGAGCCCAGGCTCCCCGTCCTCGCGCGTGAACTCGAGCCAGTGGAGCAGCCGGTCGCCGGCGCCGCGCGGCCGCCGCCCGAGCCCGGCCAGCACGACGACGTCCCACTCGAGGCCCTTGGCGCGGTGCACGGTCAGGAGCTGCAACGACTCGTCCGCATTGGCATCGGGCGCCGCGTAGAGCTCGGTGAGCTTCGAGGCGAGCGCCGGCGGGTCCTCGAGGTCCCCGGCGTGCTCGAGGCGGTCGAGCTCGGTGAGGAAACTCGCCGCGTTCTCGAGATCCGCCGCCTCGCTCAGCGTCGCCGGTCCCCCGAGCGCGAGCCAGGCGGCCTCGACGCACTCGGCGAGCGGGCGGCGCGCGCGGTCCTCGAGCGAGCGCGCGAGCACCGTGCGCGTGGCCTCGAGCCGGGCGCGCTCGGGCGCCGGCAGGCGACCGAGCGTGGCCGCGTCGTTCATGCGCTCCCACAGCGTCGCGGCCGGGTCATCGCCCACGAGCTCGAGGAGCGCCTCGAGGCCGAGCCCGCACCACGGCGCCCGCAGGCACGCGAGCCAGGCGATCCGGTCCGCCCGGTGCGAGAGAGCGCGCGCGAGCGCGACGAGGTCCCGCATCGCCGGGCGCTCGCCGAGCGGCTCGAGCTCGACGCCCTGGAAGGCGATCCGCCGGGCGCGCAGCGCGCGCGCGACCGCCGTGAGCGGACGGCGCGACTGGCCGAGCACGGCGATCCTGGCCGTGGGATGCCGGGCGCGCTCCCGCGCGATGAGATCGGCGATCGCCTCCGCCTCCTCGGCCCCGCTCGCGCCCTCGAGCAGGGTGAGCTCCACACCCGAATCGGGCGCGATCCCGCGCACGGCGATGGAGGCCGAATACGGCACGGCGCCGCGCGCGAGGTCCTCGCGCACGGGGAGCACCTGCCGGAAGGCCGTGTTGACCCACTCGACCACCGCCGGGCGCGAGCGGAAGTTGGCGGTCAGGGTCAGCGTCTCGAGGGGGATGCCACCGATGCCGTGCCGGCGCGCGAGCAGGAAGCGCCCGACGTCGGCCTCGCGAAAGGCGTAGATCGACTGCATCGGATCGCCGACCAGGAAGAGCGTGCGACCGTCGCCCGGCTGCCAGCCGGCGGTCAGGCGCTCGAGGAGCCCGACCTGCGGCGCCGAGGTGTCCTGGAACTCATCGACCAGGATGTGCTGGAGGCGGTAGTCGAGCTCGAGCGTGAGGTCGGTCGGCGCATCGGGCGTCCCGAGCGCCTGCAGCGCCGCACCCTGCACGGCCGCGAAGTCGACCGTGCCCGCGGCCGCGAAAGCCTCCGCGAGCCGCGCCGCCGCCGCGACGAGCACGCCGCGCAGCGCGCGCAGCACCCGCCACTGCGCCTCGTCGTAAGCCGCGGGCGGCAGGACCCTGATCGACACGAGCGCGGGCGCGAGGTCGGGATCGAGCGCGAGCTCGGCGAGGAGCGCGACCATCGCCGCCTTGTCCGCCTTCGCCTCCGGCGGGAAGCCGTGGTTCTTGTTGACCTGCTTGCGGATCGTGCCGTCCTGCGTGACGAGGAGCGTCGCGAGCGCGCGCCACGCCTCGAGCGCGTCCGGCGTCAGTGGCAGGCCGCCGGCGCCCGCCGCGCCGAGCGCGCGCAGCCCGTCGGTGGGCTCCGCGTGACGCGCGGCCGCCCGGGCCGCGAGCGGCCAGAGGCGCCGCGTGACCTCGGCAGGCAGCGCCGCCGCGGCGAGCGCGAGGGAGTTGCCGACGAGCGCGCCGAGCGCGGCCTCGAGCTCGGCGCGCACGGTCGCATCGACGGCGCCGCCCGCCGCGGGCAGCACGTGCCGCAGCCAGCGCTCGCGGCTCGCGAGCATCGAGGCGAGGAGCGGCTCGAGGCGATCGACCTCGTTGTCGAGGTGCTCGAGCACCACGCTGAGTTCCTCGGCGAGTTCACCGCCGCCCTCGAGCTCGGCGATCGTGCGCCGGGCCGCGCGCGCATAGAGCTCCTCGGGCTCGGTGCTGACGCTCAAGGATGCGCCGGCGCGCGACAGGATCGGGAGCCGCCCCGCCAGCCAGTGGTTGAGCGAGTCGATGGTCTGGATCCGCAGGCGCGTCGGCTGGCCGAGCAGCTGCCAGTTGCGCTCCGCGTCCACCTCGAGCACCCGGCGCGCGAGCCCGAGGTTGATCGCCTCGGCGGCATCGCGCGCGGGCAGGTTCGCGTGGGCGCGCGCGAGCGCCTCGACGATCTTCTGGCGCATCTCGCCGGTCGCCTTGCGCGTGAAGGTGATCGCGAGTACCGATTCCGGGTGTTCGGTGCGCGCGAGGAGCGCGAGGAAGCGCTGCGTCAGCAGCGTCGTCTTGCCCGAGCCCGCCGGCGCCTGCACGAGAAACGAGCGCCCGGGGTCGAGCGCCCGCTCGCGCGCGCTCGCATCCGGCGGTCCGGAACCGGGCGTCGGCGCCGTCATGCGGCCTCCCCCGCCTCGCCCGCCGCCGGGTCATCGCCCTCGCCCACGCTCGGCTCCTCGATGCGGCAGAGCCCCGCGAGCGCGCAGTACTCGCACGCGCCCTCGACCGGATCGACGACGGCGCGACCGGCCGCAAAATCCCGCGCGAGGTCCGTCGACACGCGCTTCCATTCCTCGAGCAGGTCCTCCCAGCGGCGCCCGCGCAGGAGTGGCTGGCGCGCCCGCTCGAGCGAGCGCACGTCCGGCAGGAGGCCCTCACGCGCGGCGACGCCGACGAAGCGCTTCTTGAGTCCGAGCGGCAGGCGCACGATGGCGACCGCCTCGGGAGGCTCGGCGCGAAGCGCCGCGTACACCGCGAGCTGCAGGGCATCCGGCCGGGGACCCGCCCAGCGCTTCGGCGCCGAGCGCCCCGTCTTGTAGTCGAGGAGCACCGTCGAGCCGTCCTCCAGCCGATCGAGGCGGTCGAGCCGGATGCGAAGCGTGCGACCGGCGAGCTCGAGGGCCTCGGCGTGCTCGATCTCGATCACCGTGAAGGCCGAGCGCTCGAGCTCCGCCTCGGCGAGCGCGAGGAGTGCGCGCACGAGCCAGCGACTCTCGAGTTCGCGGAGCCGTCCGCCCGGCAGGTAGCCGCGGTGGTAGCCCGCGAACGCGGCGGCGACGGCCTCCCGGGTGCGCGCGAGGCGCCCCTCGGGGCCCACGGCCTCGAGCTCGGCGCGGGAGCGAAGGCCCCGCCAGAAGTTCGCGAGCGCCGCGTGCGCGAGATCCCCGCGCACGCGCCGCGGCAGCCCCGTGCCGGGACTTTCGAGCGCGAGCGCGCCGAGCCGAAGCTCCGCCGCCGCCTTGAACGGGCACTCGGACTGGCGCTCGAGGCCGCGGACGCCGCCCTCGAACGGCAGACCGGGCGCGAGCGGCGGGAGCCGGGGCTCGGGCGCGCTCTCGAGCGCGCGCGCACCAAAGAGCACGAGCGCGCGGCCCGGGACGGGCGTCGGGTCGAGCGGCACCGCCGCCATCGGCAGGAGACCCGAGCGCATCAGGCTCGCTTCGCCGTCCTGGCGGGCGTGGCTCAGCACGAGCTCCGGCGTCGCCCGCTGCCAGCGCTCGAGCGTGGCGCGCGCATCGCTGAGGACGCCCTCGGCGCTCGCGCCCGGCATCCCGAGCGCGCGCTGCAGCGCCGCCGGCAGGAAGGGATTCGGGGCGCTGGCGCCGGGGAAGCGATCGGCGGTGAGCCCCGAGACCCAGAGGCCGTCGAAGGCAATGCCCGGGTCCTCGAGCGCATCGAGAACGAGGACGGGCGCCGCCGCGATCTCGGGCTCGAACGGCGTCTGCGCGACGAGCGCCTGCAACTCCGCGAGCGCGGCGCTCGCGGTGAGCGGCGGCAGCACCCGCGCGAGCGCGCCGAAACGTGCGAGGCACTCGTGGAAGGCGCGCGCCGCGGCGTATTCGGCGGCGCCGAGCACCCGCCCGAGCGGCCAGCCGGCGGCACGGAGCGAGCGCGGCCACGCCTCCGCCCACGCCGCAGCGCTCAAGCGCCGCCCGCCGCCGAGCTCGCGCCTAAGGCCCTCGAGCGCGTGGCCGAGGCCGTCGGCGCCCGCCTTGGAGGGCGCGATGCGCCTCAGGATCTCGGCCGCCGGGATCGTGCGCGCGCCGAGGCTCCGCAGCTGCGCATCGAGCGCCGCGAAATGCGCCGCGCGCGCCTCGATCGTCGCCGCGGAGCCGGGCGGTGCGAGGTACGGGGAGCGAAGCACCGCGCCGAGCACGAACACATCGATCTCGGGGCCGCCGAGCGCGAGGAGGTCGAGCGCCACCGCGACGATCCCGTGATCGC
>CAYNCY010000289.1:0-5261 GCA_964395195.1 uncultured Steroidobacteraceae bacterium | reverse complement strand
GCGCGAGAACCGCCTGGGTGAAGCCCGCGTTGACGCGCTGGCGCGCGAGGCGGGTTCCGAGCTCGAGCAGCGTGGCCGAATCGGAGAGTTCCGCTGTGATGTTCATAAGTGGCCTTAAGTGGCTATTTATCGACTCAAAGGAGTATAACTTTCCGTATATGACTAATTATCACACACTTATTTAACGTCATATATAGTCTTTTATTACTACTTATTAGGGAAAGAGGCGCTATCTAGTCATTTTTTGCTACTTCTGTCACAGGATTTCCCGTCAGGCCACTCAGAGCCCCGGCGCCGCCCGCGCGAGTCGCCTCCGCGATCCGCCCGCGCTATGGTCGGCGCATGAACCGCCGAGGATTCCTGGGGGCCGCGTTCGCGACGGCAACGACGCCCTGGTTCGCGGGAGCGAGCGCCGCGGCGACCGCGCCACCGTCCTCCCGGACGCTCGAGGGCAGTGGCGCCGACCTCGCCGCCGGGCGCACGAGCGCGCACGCGTGGACGGCCGAGTGCCTCGCGCGCATCGATGCACTCGACCGCCGCGGCCCCTGCCTCGGTGCCGTCATCGAGACCAATCCGCGCGCCCTCGACATCGCTCGGGCGCTCGATGAGGAGCGCGGCGCCGGCCGGGTGCGCGGACCGCTGCACGGCGTGCCGGTCCTCATCAAGGACAACATCGAGACCGCCGATCGCACGATGACGACGGCGGGCTCGCTCGCGCTCGAGGGCTGGTATGCACCCGAGGACGCGCCGCTCGTCGCGCGACTTCGCGCCGCGGGCGCCGTGATCCTCGGCAAGACCAACTTGAGCGAGTGGGCGAACTTCCGCTCGGGCAAGGCGCTGAGTGGCTGGAGTGGTCGCGGCGGCCAGACCCGAAACCCCTACGCGCTCGATCGCACGCCATCGGGTTCGAGCTCGGGTTCGGCGGTTGCGGTCGCGGCGGGCTACTGCGCGCTCGCCGTCGGCACGGAGACCGACGGCTCGATCGTGAGTCCGGCCTCGATCAACGGCATCGTCGGCATCAAGCCGACCGTCGGGCTCGTGAGCCGACGCGGCGTCATCCCGATCTCGCACACCCAGGACACGGCGGGTCCCCTCGCGACGACGGTGCACGATGCGGCCGTGCTCCTCGGCGTGCTCGCGGGCCCGGACGATCAGGACCCGGCGAGTCGCGCGGTCGGGACGCGCTTCGAGCGCGACTACACGCGCTACCTCAATCCCGATGGACTGCGCGGCGCGCGCCTCGGGATCGCGCGCAAGTTCTTCGAGGACAATGCGCCGCTCGATCGCTTCCTCGATGGCTGCGTCGCGCAACTGCGGGCAGCCGGCGCGACCATCGTCGAGCGGGCGGAGCTGCCCGCGCACGGCGAGGCCGGCGCGCCCTCCTCCGAGGTGCTGCTGTACGAGTTCAAGGCTGGACTCAACGCCTACCTCGGGCGCCTGCCGCCGGGGCTGAAGGTCCACTCGATCGAGGACCTGATCCGCTTCAACGACGCGCACGCGGCCGAGGAACTCAAGTATTTCGACCAGGAAATCCTGCGCACCGCGCTCACGCGCGGCGGCCTCGACGACAAGGCCTATCTCGCTGCGCTCGCGAGCGCACGCGGCGCTGCGAGAGAACGTGGCATCGACGGCGCGCTCGCGGCGCACGGCGTCGATGCGATCGTCACGCTCACTTCGGGCCCGGCGACCCTGATCGACACGGTCGGCGGCGATGCGGACACGGGTGGCTGCTCGACCCCGGCGGCGGTCGCCGGCTACCCGCACATCACGGTACCCGCGGGAGACTTCCGCGGGCTCCCGATCGGGCTGTCATTCTTCGCGGGAGCCTTCAGTGAGCCGAGGCTCCTCGGGCTCGCCTCGGGATTCGAGCACGCGACGCGTGCCCGAATCCCGCCCGCCTTCAGGCCGAGCGTCTAGCGCTCAGCCGAGGAAGTACGCGCAGAGCTTGTTGCCGTCGAGGTCGCGGAAGTAGCCCGCGTAGAAGCCATCGCCCCGGGGTCCGACCGCCCCCTCGTCCTTGCCGCCGAGCGCGAGCGCCTTGGCGTGGAGCTTGCCCACCTCGTCCTTCGACGTCGCCAGGATCGAGACCATGACGCCGTTGCCGACGGTCGCGGCCTTGCCGTCCGCGGGCTTGATCAGGATGAGCGCCGCACCCGTCGGGCTCGTCGACCAGGACATCATCTTGTCGCTCTCCCAGCCGTGCTTGGCACCCAGGATCGCGAGCAGTGCGTCGTAGAACTTGGTGGCCCGCGCGAGATCATTCGTGCCGAGTGTCACGTAGCCAATCATGTCGACTCCTTCGTCGGTAGGCGGTCTTTATTGAGGGCTGCACCGGAGGCGGTCGCCTCGCGGTGCAGGGCGGCTAGCCTACGCCGGCTGCAGTCGGTACGGGCCACGAATTGGCGGCACCGCGGGGCGGCGCGGGCGCGCGTCCCGCGACCGCCCGATGAGGTTTACTCGGCGCTGGCCGGGTCGATCATCGTCGACACCCGCGAGATCTTGTTGGCCGGAAAGCCGCCGAGTTCGGCGTGGCGCCGCACCAGCGACTCATCGGCCGCGTGGTAGATGCAGTAGATCTTGTCGGGCGTCACGTAGCTCTGCACCCACTGGACGCTCGGTCCCATGCTGCTCAGCACGCCGCAGGACTTCTGCGAGATCATCTTGAGGTCGGACGGGCTCATCTTGCCGGCGCCGGGGATGTCGCGCTCGATGACGAACTTGGGCATGGGAATCTCCTTCGGTTGACGGTTTCGATCCTAACGTGTCGCGTCGGTCCCGAGGCGGCCCCGGCAGTCGGGGTGGGGCGCTCTCGGTCCGTGGGTGCAGCCTCGCAGTCCTGGCGCGTCCCGTCTTGAAACCCACCTGAAATTACTCTAAAAAATGCGATCAGCCGCTCCGGGACGGTCGCGCCCACCGGCCGCGGCCCGCCCGGTGGCTCGCGGTCCCACCGCGCGAGGACCCGAGCCTGATGGACGTGATTCGCGTCGGAGCCTTCGAGCTTCTCCCGTCCGAGCGCAAGCTCCGCGGGAGCGCGGGCGATGTCGAGCTCGGCGCGCGGGCCTTCGACCTCCTGCTGGTCCTGGTCGAGACCCCGGGCCGTCTCGTGACCAAGGCGACGCTCCTCGAGCGCGTGTGGCCCCGTCTCGTGGTCGATGAGAACAACCTGCCCGCGCAGATCGCGGGCCTGAGACGCGTGCTCGGCGCGGACGCGATCCGCACGGTGCCGGGATTCGGCTATCGCCTCGAACTTCCCGTCGAAGCCCCGGGCGCCGTCCCGCCCCCGGCTCCCGCGGCGCCCGATCCCGCACCGCGCCTTGCGCTCCCCCGCCGCAACTGGCCCGACCGCCTCGCGCCGATCATCGGCCGCGCGGACGACCTCGTCGCGGTCGATGAGGCCCTCGCGCGAAGCTGTCTCGTCACCGTCGTCGGCGGGGCCGGCGTCGGCAAGACGCGTCTCGCGCAGGAAGTGCTCGGCCGCGCCGGCGACACCGCGGGCGCGGCCTGGGTTGCACTCGGCTCGCTCGATGACATTCGCCACGTTCCCACCGCCATCGCCGTCGCGCTCGGCCTCGCGCTCGCCGACGACCGCGAGGGGTTCACGGCGCTCGGGCAGGCACTCGAGCAGGTTCCGGTGCTGCTCGTCCTCGACGGTGCCGAGCATCTCGCCGCCGCCCTCGCTCCCGCGCTCGCGGCGCTCGTGTCGACGACCGAGAACGTCCGGGTGCTGGCGACGAGCCAGACGCCGCTCGGCGTCGCGGGTGAGGTCGTCTATCGCCTCGCGGCGCTCCCCGTACCCGAGCTCGATGCCTCGCACGCCGAGACGGCGCTCTCGGCCGCTGTCGCGCTCTTCGCCGAACGCGCGGCGGCCGCCGACCGGCGCTTCGAGCTCTCCACCGGCAACTCATCGCTCATCGGCGCCATCTGCCGGCGCCTCGACGGCAACCCGCTGGCACTCGAACTCGCGGCCGCGCGGGTGCCTTCGCTCGGCGCCGCGCAGCTCCTCGAGCGGCTCGATGACCGCTTCCGTCTCCTGAAAGCCGGCGGTGGCGCGCGCGACCCGCGCCACGGCGCGCTCCAGGCCGCGTTCGAGTGGAGCTACGCGCTCCTCGGCGACGCCGAGCAGCGCGTGTTCCGGCGCCTCGGAACCTTCGCCGGCAGCTTCTCGCTCGAGGCGGCGGCGGCGTCCGTCGCCGACGCCGAGATCGATTCGACCGAGGCGATCGACCTGATCGGCCGGTTGGTCGACCGCTCGCTCGTGACGGCGCTGCCGCGGGATCCGCCGCGCTACGTGCTGCTCGAGACCGCGCGACTCTTCGCACTCGAGCGTCTCGAGACCGCCGCGGAGCTCGAGAGCGCGCGCCGCTCCATGGCGGTCGCGACGCTCGCGCTCCTCGATGCCGCCTACCTCGCCTACTGGTCCGAGGACGAGGCGACCTGGCTCGAGCGCTACGGGGCCGAACTCGAGAACGTGCGCGCGGCACTCCTCTGGGCGCTCGCCCACGATCGCGTGCTCGCGATCGGGCTCTACGGATCCTCCTGGCCGCTCTTCGTCGAGATGGACCTCTTTGCCGAGGCACGCCACCGCTACGAGTCGGTGCTGCGGCTGATCGGCGACTCCGTGCCGACGGCCCGCGTCGGGCGGTTCTGGGAAGCGATTGCGACCTACGACTCGACCCGGCAGTACGACCGCGCGCGGTACGCCGCCGAGATCGCGGTGCGACTCCACGCGGCGACCGGGGACGCCCGCGCGCGCTACCACGCGGCGATGCTGCTCGCCCTCAACTGGCGCGGCGACGACGCGGCGGCGCGTCGCGCGCTTGGCGCCGCGCAGTCGCTCGAGGACGCGGCGTGGCCCGCGCGCCTCCTGACCGAAGGCGCCGTTACCGAGGGCGCGCTCCTCGCGAGCGCCGGCGACTACGCCAAGGCGCGCGTTGCCTACGGCCGCGCGGTCAGGCTCGCACTCACGATCAGCGAGCGTCAGGCGCTCGCGGCGACGGTGCAGATCGCGGACCTCGATCTCGCCGCGGGCGACACGGTGGGATCGCTGCAGCTCGGCCGGCCGCTCGCGCTCAGCCTCCGGCACTCGGGATATCGCGCCACCCGATTCGATCTCCTCGTGACCGTGTTCGCCGCCCTCCTCGTCGCGGGGGAATTCGCCGAGGCGCGCTCGATCGGCGCGGAGCTCCTCGACCTGGCGCGCCGGCTCGACTCAAGCAAGCTCTACTCGGTGCTCGATGCCATGGCGTACCTCGCGGCGAGCG
>CAYNCY010000288.1:0-5289 GCA_964395195.1 uncultured Steroidobacteraceae bacterium | reverse complement strand
ACCGGCGCCAGGATCGGCAGCACCGCGTCGTACTTGGCCCGGTAGAGCGCGCGGTTCGCGCGGACGTGCGCATCGTCGTCCCACGCCGCGATACTCGCCCGCTGCACGTGCACCGGGAGCGCGCAGCCGTGGTACGTGCGGTAGAGGCGAAAGCGCTCGATCAGCGCGGGGTCGCCCGCGACGAACCCGGAACGGAGCCCCGGCACGCTCGAGCGCTTCGAGAGGCTGTGGAACACGACGACCCGCTCGAATCGCGAGCGCCCGGCGCTCACGCAGGCCTCGAGGAACCCGGGCGGCGGCGACTGCTCATCGTCGTAGATCTCGGCGTAGCACTCATCGGCCGCGATCACGAAGTCGAAGCGCTCGGCGAGTTCGAGCGCCTCGGCCATGAACGCGCGGCTCAGGACCGCGCCGGTCGGATTCCCGGGGGAGCACACGTAAAGGAGCGCGCAGCGCGCCCAGGTCTCGGCCGGGACGGAGGCGAGATCCGGCACGAAGCCGTTCACGGCCGTCGTGTCGAGGTAGTACGGCTCCGCCCCCGCGAGGAGCGCGGCGCCCTCGTAGATCTGGTAGCACGGATTTGGCATCGCGACGAGCGCCCGGGCCCCGGGGTCGATCATCGCCTGCGCGAACGAGAAAAGCGCCTCGCGCGTGCCGTTCACGGGCAGCACCATCGAGTCGGCGTCGACGGCACCGCCGAGCGAATAGCGTCGCTCGAGCCACGCCGCGGCCGAGCGCCGGAACTCCGGCAGCCCCGCCGTCGCGGGATAGGTTCCGAGCGAGTCGAGCGCGCCGATGAGCGCCTCGAGCACGAGGGGAGGCGGCGCGTGCCGGGGCTCGCCGATCGAGAGCGCGATCGGTGTGCGATCCGCGGGCGGCCGGATCCCCGCGAAGAGCTGGCTCAGCCGTTCGAAGGGATAGGGTTGGAGGTGCGCGAGTCCGGGATGCATCGCGCGGTCAGGTGCGCGGGTCGAGCACGTCGATCAGCGCCGACTGCACGCGCAGCCGGGCCGCCGCATCGAGCGGCTTGTCGTCGGCATCGGCGATGTAGAAGACGTCCTCGGCGCGCTCGCCGACCGTGACGATGCGTGCGCCGTGCAGGAGGATTTTCTCGCGCATGAATACCTTGCCGACCTCGGAGAGGAGCCCCGGCCGGTCGGCGGCGACGAGCTCGAGGACGCTCCTCTGGTTGCGGGCGTCGTCCGCGAAGGTGATCTGCGTTGCCGTCGTGAACATCCGCACCTGCCGGGGCGCCCGGCGCGTCACGGTGATGGCGGTGGTGTTCTCCTCGCGCAGGCGCCGGAAGAGTCCCTGCTCGATCTCGTGGATGCGGGTCCGGTCGGTGATCGCCCCGCCCGTGTCCTCGAGGACGAGGTAGGTCTCGACCGAGAAACCGTTCTCGGTCGGCGTGATCCTGGCATCGAGAATGGTGAGGCCCATCTGGTCGAGGACCGCGGTCGCGCGCGCGAAGCTGTGCTGGCGGCGCCGCGTGTAGCTGAAGATCGCCGTGCCGCCGCGCCCGGTCTCCTGGCGGACCGCGACGAGCGGCTCCTCATCGAAGGGATCCCGTCCGGCGAGAAGCGAGGTGTGCCACGCGATCTCCTCGGCGGTGTGCCGGAGGAAGTAGGCGCCCGTCAGGTTCTTCCACACGCGCTCGGTGTCGGCGGCGGAGACGCCATCGCGCGTCAGGATCTCGCGCGCCTCGAACTGCGTCTCGGCGATGAGCTCGCCCTGGTCGATCGGGCTCTCGAGGCCGCGCCTGAGCGCCCGGCTCGTGCGGTCGTAGAACTCCTCGAAGAGCGAGGCCTTCCACGTGTTCCAGAGTTTCGGGTTCGTGCCACGCACGTCCGCGACCGTCAGCACGTAGAGGTAGTCGAGGTGGGTCTGGTCGCCCACGCGGCGCGCGAACTCGTTCACGACCTCGGGGTCGGTGATGTCCTTCTTCTGCGAGGTCACCGAGAGGATGAGGTGGTGTCGCACGAGCCAGGCGACCAGGCGCGCGTCGTAGCGGCTGAGCCCCTGCTCGAGGCAGAAGGCCTCCGCATCGACGGCGCCGAGTTCCGAGTGATCACCGCCCCGGCCCTTGGCGATGTCGTGAAAGAGCGCCGCGAGGTAGGCGAGCTCGGGGCGCGCCAGCGTGTTGAAGAGCGCCGACAGCTTCGGGAACTCGTGGTTGAAGCGCTCGAGCGCGAAGCGGCGCAGGTTGCGGACGACGAACAGCGTGTGCGCATCGACCGTGTAGGCGTGGAAGAGGTCGTACTGCATGCGCCCGACGATGCGCCCGAACGCCGGGATGTAGCGGCCGAGCACGCCGTACAGGTTCATGCGCCGAAGGCCCCGCGTCACGCCCTCGGGCTCGCGCAGGATCTCGATGAACAGGCGATGGTGACGCGGGTTCTGCCTGAACTCCTCGTCGATGAGCCACAGGTGGCGCTGCAGTCCCCGGATGGTTGCCGCGCGCACGCCCTTGAGCTCCGGGTTCTGCTGCAGGAGCTGGAAGAGCTCGAGGATCGCGGCCGGAGTCCTCAGGAAAACCTCGTCGTTGACGGCCTCGAGGTACTCGTTACGGACCTGGAAGCGCGGGTTCAAGGGCGCGGGCGTCGTCGGCGCCGGGTTCAGGATCGCCTCGCTGAAGAGCTGCAGCAGCATCTCGTTCAGCACCGAGATGTCCATGACGGTGCGGTAGTAGCGCTGCATGAACTGCTCGACCGCGAGCGTGTAGGTCGCGTCCTCGTAGCCGAACTGGCGCGCGATCCGGATCTGGTGATCGAAGAGCAGCCGATCTTCGCGCCGGCCGGTCAGCACGTGGAGCGCAAAGCGGATCTTCCACAGGAGTCCCTGTGCGGCCTTGAGTTTCCGAAGTTCGTTGCGCGTGAGAAACCCGTGGTCGACGAGCTCATCGAGCGTCTCGGCGCCGAAGTGGCGTTTCGCGACCCAGGCGATCGTCTGGATGTCCCTGAGGCCTCCCGGGCTCGCCTTGACGTTGGGCTCGAGGTTGTAGCCCGTGTCGTGGAAGCGCAGGTGCCGTGCCTGCTGCTCCTTGACCTTCCCCTCGTAGAACTGCGCGGCGCTCCAGATGTGATCGGGTGCGAGCGCCTTCTTCATGGCGGCGTAGAGGGGCTCGGGACCCGCGAGGAGTCGCGCCTCGAGAAGCGTCGTCGCGACGCTGATGTCGCCGAGGCTCTCCTTCTGGCAGTCATCGATGGTCCTGACGCTGTGGCCGACCTCGAGGCCGATGTCCCAGAGGAACGTGAGGAAGCGCTCGAGCCCGGCCTGCCAGGGCATGCCCTCGGACTTGGGCAGGAGGACCATCACGTCGATGTCGGAGCAGGGGTGCAGCTCGCCACGTCCATAGCCGCCAACCGCGACGAGGGCGAGCTCGCTCGCGTGCGTCGCGCCGTGCAGCGCCCAGGCGCGCGTCAGGACGATGTCGACGAGGTGGGCGCGATCGAAGACGAGCGGCTCGACCGGCTCATCCGCCTGGAAGCGCGCCTTGAGCGCGGCGTCGGCCTCCTCGAGCGCGCCCCGGAATGCCGCGATGGCGGTCGCCGGAACCTCGAGCGTGACGCCCTCGAGCCGTTCTTTCAGCGTCTCGAGCATCGGCCACGGGTCGCGGGGAGGCCACGCGACGGCGGGGCCGTCGGTCTCGTACGGGACGGGCTGGATGTCCACCGATGCTAGGCGGGCGGTGCGGCGGCCGCGCGGCGCTCGCGATCGGCCGTGCCGAGGGTGAGTACCTCGTGGCCCTTGGCGGTGACGAGCACGGTGTGCTCCCACTGCGCGGACAGGCCGTGATCCTTGGTCACGACGGTCCAGCCGTCCGGCAGGAGCCGCACGTGCCGTTTGCCGGCGTTCACCATGGGCTCGATGGTGAAGATCATGCCCTCGACGAGCTCGAGGCCCGTCCCGGCCTCGCCGTAGTGCAGGACCTGGGGGTCCTCGTGGAAGATCCGGCCGATGCCGTGCCCGCAGTACTCGCGCACCACGGTGAAACCCTGGCCTTCGACGAAGGTCTGGATCGCGTGACCGAGGTCGCCGAGGTGGGCTCCCGGGCGCACCTGGTTGATGCCGATCCACATGGCCTCGTGGCAGATCTCGGTCAGGCGCTTCGCCTGCACGGAGGCGGTGCCCACGAGGTACATCCGGCTCGCATCGCCGTGCCAGCCGTCCTTGATGACGGTCACGTCGATGTTGATGATGTCGCCATTCTTGAGCCGCTTGTCGCCCGGGATGCCGTGGCAGACGACGTGGTTGACCGAGGTGCAGATCGACTTCGGGAAGCCCTTGTAGTTGAGGGGCGCCGGGATCGCGTTCTGGACGTTGACGATGTAGTCGTGGCAGCGCTGATTGAGCTCATCCGTGCTCACTCCGGCCACGACGTAGGGCCCGATCATGTCGAGCACGTCGGCGGTCAGGCGGCCGGACACGCGCATCGCCGCCTGCTCGGACGGGCTCTTGAGGGTGGCGCTGCGGGGATCGTAGGGGCGGAGCATGGGGTTGGCCGGAGAGGTGCTAAACCATTGTTTGCACGGGGCAAGCATGGTATAAAGCGCGGCGTTTTTTGGCAACGAAATCCACACGCGCATCGTCACATGCAGACGGGTGCCGGTCGGCCTGTCCCGCGAGCCTCGCGGGGCCCCCGAGCGGTTTCTGCATGGGGTGTGCGGAGGAACTAACCCGGGAGTTCATTTATGCCCAGCGTGTCCATGCGACAGATGCTGGAAGCGGGTGTCCATTTTGGACATCAGACCCGCTTCTGGAACCCGAAGATGGCCCCCTTCATCTTCGGCGAACGTAACAAGATCCACATCATCAATCTCGAGAAGACGCAGCCGATGTTCGCGGAGGCGGCGGCTTTCCTCAAGAACGTGATCGCCGACGGCGGCAAGGTCCTCTTCGTCGGCACCAAGCGCTCGGCGCGCGATGCCGTCCAGCGCGAGGCCACGCGGGCCGGCCAGCCGTACGTCAACCAGCGTTGGCTCGGCGGCATGCTCACCAATTTCAAGACCATCCGCGCCTCGATCAAGCGCCTCGCCGAACTCGAGGATCTGAGCTCGAGCGGTGCGCTCGAGCGCCGCGGCAAGAAGGAAGCCCAGGTGCTTCGCCGCGAGATGGAGAAGCTGCTCCGTTCGCTCGGCGGCATCAAGGACATGGGGGGCCTCCCCGACGCGCTGTTCGTCGTTGACGTCGGTCACGAGGAAATCGCCATTCTCGAGGCCAAGAAGCTCGGCATCCCGGTCGTCGCGGTCGTCGACACGAACTGCTCGCCGGACGGCATCGACTACGTGA
>CAYNCY010000287.1:0-5300 GCA_964395195.1 uncultured Steroidobacteraceae bacterium | reverse complement strand
TCCGGCGACCGACCGGACCTAAGCAAGTCCCTCAGCGGGTCTTGAACTGCGCCTCTTCGGTCGAGCCCTTCATCGCGGTCACGGAGGACGTGCCTGCGGTCACGGTGGTCGTGACGTCGTCGAAGTAGCCCGCGCCCACCTCGCGCTGGTGCTTGGTGGCCGTGTAGCCGTCCTTCTCGGCGGCGAACTCGGCCTGCTGGAGCTCGACGTACGCCGACATCTGCCGGTCCTTGTAGCCGCGCGCCAGCTCGAACATCGCGAAGTTGAGCGCGTGGAAGCCCGCGAGCGTGATGAACTGGAACTTGTAGCCCATCGCGCCCAGCTCGCGCTGGAACTTCGCGATCGTCGCGTCGTCGAGCTTCTTCTTCCAGTTGAACGACGGCGAGCAGTTGTAGGCGAGCTTCTTGCCCGGGAACTTCTTGTGGATGGCCTCGGCGAAGGTCCTCGCCTCGCCGATGTCGGGATGCCCCGTCTCGCACCAGAGGAGGTCCGCGTACGGGGCGTAGGCGAGCCCGCGCGCGATGGCCTGGTCGAGGCCGGCATTCACGTAGAAGAAGCCCTCGGCGGTCCGCCCCTGCTTGGTGTCGATGAACGGCCGGTCGCGCTCATCGACGTCCGCGGTCAGCAGGTTCGCGCTCTCGGCGTCGGTGCGCGCGACGAGCACGGTCGGCACGCCGCAGGTGTCCGCGGCGAGCCGGGCGGCGATCAGCTTGTTGACGGCCTCCGCGGTCGGCACCAGCACCTTGCCGCCCATGTGTCCGCACTTCTTGGCGGAGGACAGCTGGTCCTCGAAGTGCACGCCCGCGGCGCCAGCGTCGATCATGCCCTTCATGAGCTCGAAGGCGTTGAGGACGCCGCCGAAACCGGCCTCGGCATCCGCGACGATCGGCTGCAGCCAGTCGATCGAGCTGTCGCCTTCGGCGTGGTGGATCTCATCCGCGCGACGCAGCGTGTTGTTGATCTTGCGAACGACCGAGGGGACCGAGTCCGCGGGGTAGAGCGACTGGTCGGGGTACATCGCGCCCGCGTTGTTGGCGTCCCCGGCCACCTGCCAGCCCGAGAGGTAGATGGCCTTGAGGCCCGCCTTCACCTGCTGCATCGCCTGGTTGCCGGTCAGCGCGCCGAGCGCATTGACGAACGGCATCGCGGCCATGTGCTTCCAGAGCTTCTCGGCGCCGAGCTTCGCGAGCGTGTACTCGACGGGCACCGTGCCGCGCAGGCGCACGACATCGGCCGCCTTGTAGCCGCGGATCACGCCAGCCCAGCGGGGGTTCTTGGCCCAGTCGGACTCGAGCTCGGCGGCTGAGAGGAACGTCATCGGGATTCTCCAGCGGAAGTTAGGCGATTTCGCGGTAGGCGGTGAGCGTCAGGAAGCTCTCGAATTTCGGGTTCGAGGTGAGCTCGGTGAAGAGCTGGGAGGCGCGCTCGAAGTGGCCGGCGGCGTAGCCGGCATCCCCGGTCAGCGCGCGGATCTTCGCGAGCTCGTCCTGCAGCAGTGTCGCGACGAGCGCGAGCGTCACGGGACGGCCGTCGGCGAGCGAGCGGCGGTGGTAGACCCACTGCCACACCTGCGCGCGCGAGATCTCGGCGGTCGCGGCATCTTCCATGAGGTTGTAGATCGGCACGCAGCCGTTGCCGCCGAGCCAGGCGGCGAGGTACTGGATGCCGACCGCGATGTTGTTGCGAAGGCCAGCCTCGGTGATCGTGCCCTCGGGGGCCTTCAGGAGATCGGCCGCGACCACCTCGACGTCGGTGCGCAGGCGCGCGAGGTTGTTCGGGCCCGGCATCAGCCGGTCGAACACCTCCATCGCGACCGGCACGAGCCCCGGGTGCGCGACCCAGGTGCCGTCGTGCCCGTCGCCCGCCTCGCGCTCCTTGTCGGCGCGGACCTTGGCGAGCGCCGCCTCGTTCGCGGCCGGGTCGTTCTTGATCGGGATCTGCGCCGCCATGCCGCCCATCGCGAAGGCGCCGCGGCGGTGGCAGGTGCGGATCACGAGCTGCGAGTACGAGCGCAGGAAATGCGTCGTCATCGTCACCTGCATCCTGTCCGGCAGCACGAACGCGGGGTTCACGCTGAATTTCTTGATGTAGCTGAAGATGTAGTCCCAGCGACCGCAGTTGAGCGCGACGATGTAGTCCTTGAGCTCGTAGAGGATCTCGTGCATCTCGAAGGACGCGAGGATCGTCTCGATGAGGATCGTGCACTTGATCGTGCCGTGCTGCATGCCGAGCTGCTGCTCGGCGAAGGCGAAGACCTCGTTCCAGAGGCGTGCCTCGCGGTGGCTTTCGAGCTTCGGCAGGTAGAAGTAGGGACCCGTGCCGCGCCTGGCGAGTTCGGCGTGGTTGTGGAAGAGGTAGAGGCCGAAGTCGACGAAGGCGCCCGTGATGGGCTTGCCGTTCAGGAGCCAGTGCTTCTCGGTCAGGTGCCAGCCGCGGGGGCGCACGATCAGGACCGCGGTCTTTTCCTTGAGGCGGTAGGCCTTCCCCTCCGCGCTCGTGAAGTCGATGGTCCGGCGCACGGCGTCGCGCAGGTTCACCTGGCCGCCGATCACGTTCGACCAGCTCGGGCAGAGCGAGTCCTCGCAGTCGGCCATGAACACCTTGGCGCCCGAGTTGAGCGCGTTGACGATCATCTTCTTGTCGGTCGGACCCGTGATCTCGACGCGCCGGTCGAGGAGGTCCGCGGGGATGCCGGCGATCGTCCAGTCGGATTCGCGGACGCTCTTGGTCTCGGGCAGGAAGTCCGGGAGCTTGCCGGCATCGAGCTCGGCCTGGCGGACGTCACGGCGCTTCAAGAGCGCCTCGACCTCATCCCCGAACCGCGCGCCGAGCGCGTTGACGAACGCGATCGCCTCCGGGGTCAGGATGGTCTCGTAACCGGGCTCGGCGGCGCCGAGGATCTGAAAGCCCGACGTCGGCAAGGACTGACTCACGGAACCCCCAGGAAAGTTGGCCGGACGGCCGCGTCAGAGGCGCCGTCGCGGCGCGGTCTGCTGCACCGCAAAATGATAGCGGTCGATACACTGCCCACGCAACCGGCGAGGCCGCCGGCGGGCGCCTTCCGACATGACCCTGATCACATTTAATAAACCATTTCGGGTGATGACGCGGTTCACCGACGAGGAGGGCCGCGCGACGCTTGCCGACTACATCGAGCGCCCGGGGGTCTATCCGGCGGGTCGCCTCGACTACGACAGCGAGGGACTCCTGCTCCTGAGCGACGACGGACGGCTGCGCGCCGGGATCACGGACCCCGGCCATGGCATCGAGAAGGTCTACTGGGCCCAGGTCGAGGGTGAGCCGACGGCGGGCGCGCTCGCGCGCCTCGAGTCGGGCGTTCTCCTCCCCGACGGCCTGACGCGCCCCGCGCGGGCGCGCGCGATCGAGGCGCCCGAGGGTCTGTGGCCGCGCGATCCGCCGATCCGCTACCGGGCGGCGATCCCGACGGCGTGGATCGAGCTTGCGATCCGGGAAGGCCGGAACCGCCAGGTGAGGCGCATGACGGCTGCGGTCGGGTTACCGACGCTGCGACTCATCCGCGCGCGGATCGGGCCTTTCGCGCTCGGGAATCTCAAGCCGGGGGAGTTTCTCGACGTGGCGCCCCGCGAGGCGAACGAGTTTCGCGCGAGCCTCTTCGCGCTCAACGACGCCGTGCGTGCTCCGCGTGACGGGAGATTCGCATCGCCACCTCGAGTGCCTGTTCGTAGTTCAGGCGCGGGTCGACGGTCGAGCGGTAAGCGCGGGCCAGATCGCCGTCGCTGAGTCCGCGCGCGCCGCCCGTGCACTCGGTGACGTTGTCACCCGTCATCTCGAGGTGCACGCCGCCGAGGATCGAGCCGTGCGCGGCGTGGATCTTGAACGCCGCCTCGAGTTCCTCCAGGATCGCATCGAAGCGGCGGGTCTTGACCCCGGTCGCGGTGCTCTCGGTGTTGCCGTGCATCGGATCGCAGACCCAGACGACCTCGGCGCCCGCGGCGCGCACCGCATCGATCAGGTGCGGCAGCTTCGCCTCGATGTGCTTCGCGCCGAGGCGATGGATCAGCGTCAGGCGTCCCGGGATCCGGTCGGGGTTCAGGACCCGCGTCAGTTCCCTGAGATAGGCCGCATCGCTCGCGGGACCGACCTTGACCGCGATCGGGTTCACGATCCCGCGGAAGTACTCGACGTGGCCGTCCTCGAGCCCCGCGGTGCGCACGCCGATCCACGGCAGGTGGGTCGAGAGGTTGTACCAGTTGCCGGTACGCGGGATGAAGCGCGTCTGCGCCTGCTCGTAGTGCAGGTGCAGGCCCTCGTGGCTCGCGAAGAACGCGACACGCTGCGAGTCGTGCAGCGGTCGGCCGGTGATCGACTCGAAGAAGTTGAGCGAGTCGCCGAGCGACTCGACGATGCGCTTGTACTCCTCGTACTTCGGCGAGTGGCGCATGAACTCGAGGTCCCACGCCTCCGGGTGGTGCAGGTCCGCGAAGCCGCCGTCGATGAGCGCCCGCACGAAGTTGAGCGTCAGCGCCGCGCGCTCGTAGCCGCGCAGCAGCAGCGTCGGATCGGGCTCCCGCGAGATCGCATCGAAGGGTGCGCGGTTGACGATGTCGCCGCGGTAGGACGGCAACGTCACGCCGTCCCTGGTCTCAAGGTCCGTCGAGCGCGGCTTCGCGTACTGCCCGGCCATGCGCCCGAGGCGCACGATGGGTTTCTTGAGCCCGTGCACCAGCACGAGGCTCATCTGCAGCAGGATCTTTAGCTGCTCGACGATGCGCTCGGAGGAGCAGTCATCGAGCGACTCGGCGCAGTTGCCGCCCTGGAGGATGAAGGCCTCGCCCTTCTGCGCGGACGCGAGGTGGCGGTGGAGCTCGTCCACCTCGTAGGAGACGACGATCGGCGGCAGCCGGCCAAGCTCGGCCACGGCCCGGTCGAGTGCGGCGCGATCGCGGTAAACCGGCTGCTGCAAGGTCGTCTTGCGCTGCCAGGAATCCGGGCTCCAGTTTTTCAGTCGGGGAAGGCTCGCCATGGGTCGATCCTACCATCAGCCCGCCCGACTTCTGCGGCGCAATAAATCCCGCGATTTCAGTCGGATTCAGCCACGCGCGAGCCGGGCCTCGGCCGCCTCGAACGCCGCCGCGACCCGCTTCGCCGAGACCGGCACCCGCGTGCCCTGCTCCTGCGCGAAGAGCTGCACGCCGTACTCGGCGATGAGCCACCTGAGGCTCACGAGTTCCGGCGGCGGCGGCTCGCCCGCCGGCAGCCGCAGGGCGAGCTTCGCGTACCGGCGGCGCGCCTCGGCGAGGTCGAACTGCGCGGTCGCC
>CAYNCY010000286.1:2096-5312 GCA_964395195.1 uncultured Steroidobacteraceae bacterium | reverse complement strand
CCGCGTGCGGCCACCGACGGCGCGCGCCGTGAGCGCGACGGGGCTTGCGCTTCCCGCGCGCCGCGTCGACGCGGCGGGCCGGAGCCACGTCGATTACCGCGAGATCTGGCGTCTCGCGGCGCCGCTGATGGCGAACAGCAGCATCCAGGCGGTTCTCAACCTGACCGACACGTGGTTCGTGAGCCGCCTGTCGACGACCGCGACCGCCGCGATCGGTTCGATCTACTGGGCGATGCTCTGCGTGCTGGTGCTCCTCGGCGGCGTCGGCATGGCCTCGCAGACCTTCGCCGCGCAGTTCTTCGGAGCGGGCCGCCACCGGCGCGCGGCGCACGCGACGTGGAGCGGCCTCTTCGCCGCGATCGCGATGACGCCATTCTTCGTCGGCGCCGCGTTCGCGGGGAAACCGCTCCTCGCGCTCCTCGGCTTGAGTCCCGAGTTGCAGCACCTCGCGCTCGAGTTCTGGTGGCCGCGCCTCGCGATCGCTGGCCCCATCGGGCTCTGCGCCTGGGTGCTGACCGGTTTCTTCAATGGCGTCTCGCGCGGGCGCGTGACGCTCGTGATCTCGGTCGTGACCGCACTCGCGAACATCCCGTTCAACGAATACTTCATGTTTCACCTGAAGCTCGGCGTCGCGGGCTCGGCCTGGGGCACGGTCGCGGCGCAGGTCGTCGGCCTCGCGCTCGCGCTGTCGTACTTCCTCGCGCCGGGCATCCGGCAGCGCTTTCGCTCGCACCTGACGTGGCGCCGACCCGCCATCCGCAAGCAGATCCTGCTCGGCCTGCCGATGGGCATGAGCGTCGCGGCCGACCTCCTCGGCCTCGCGCTCTTTCAGGCGATGCTGGTCTCGGTCAGCAACGTCGCCGGCGCCGCGACGCAGATCATCATGATGCTGACCTCGGTCTCGTACATGCCGGCGATCGGCATTGCGATCGCCGGCACCTCGCTCGTCGGGCAATCGATCGGCGCGGGCGATCCCGCGTGGGCGCAGCGCGTCGGTAACGCCATCATCCTGCTGGCGGTCGCCTTCATGGGCATCATCGGCGTCGTGCTCGCGCTCCTGGGTCCGTGGGTGCTGCCGTTCTTCGTGAACGCGACCGACCCGAACGCGGGCGCGGTGCTCTCGCTCGCCGGCACGCTCATCTGGATGGCGGCCTGCTACCAGGTCTTCGACGGACTGAACGTCGGTTCCGGCTTTTGCCTCCGAGGCGCGGGCGACGTCCGGGTGCCCGCGATTCTGGTCGCGGTGCTGTCGTGGGGGCTCTGGGTGCCGCTCACGCACATCGTCACCTTCGCTCCGGGTGCCGGCTGGGTACATTTTCTGCCCCAGTTCGGCTACGGGCCGATCGGCGGCTGGTGCGTGTGCGTCGGCTACGCGACCGCGCTTGGCCTCGCACTCTGGCTGCGCTGGCGTTCGGGCGCCTGGCGGCACATCCGCCTCTAGGCGCGTCGCGCCGACGCAACGACCGTCATCCGGCCGCGCTTGCGCCGGTATTTGGCGTGTGGTGAGATCACAGACGAGGTCACCCGATCCTACTAAAACCGCCCCGACCTCGCGAGAAGGAGTCGACCTTGAGCAAGCCCACCCGGCGCCACCGCGCGCGCCCGTCGCTGCGCGTCAACCCGCTGGTCTACATGACCTCCTCCATCCTCGCGGCCAGCGCCGCTTCGGCGGCCGACCAGCCGCCGCCGGTCGCGAGCGGCGCGCTCGAGGAAGTGATCGTCACCGCGCAGAAGCATGCGGAGAACCTGCAGGCGGTCCCGATCAGCATCCAGGCAATCGACACCAAGAAGCTCGCGGAGCTGCAGGTCAACAGCTTCGACGGCTACGCCAAGTTCCTGCCGAGCCTCTCGGTGCAGAGCTTCGGTCCCGGCTACGCGCAGCTCTACATCCGCGGCGTCAGCAACGGCGGCGACGGCCTGCACGTGGGCTCGCAGCCGCTGGTCGGCGTCTACGTCGACGAAATGCCGGTCACGACCATCGCCAGCAACCTCGACGTGCACATCTATGACATGGCGCGCGTCGAGGCACTGTCGGGCCCGCAGGGCACGCTCTACGGCTCGAGCTCGATGGCCGGCACGCTGCGCCTGATCACCAACAAGGCGAGCACGAGCGGCTTCGAGGCGGGCTACGACCTCACCGCGAACACGTTCACTGGCCACGGTGTCGGCGGCAAGATCGAGGGCTTCGTCAACATCCCGCTCAACGACCACGCGGCGGTCCGCCTCGTCGCCTTCAGCGAGCACGATGGTGGCTACATCAGCAACGTCCTCGGCCCGCCCGAGACGTACCCGACCTCGGGCGTCGTGCGCAGCAACGCGGGGGCGACCAAGAAGGACTTCAACGACGTGCAGACGAGCGGCGGCCGCGCCACCGCGACGATCAACTTCGCCGACCACTGGACGATCACGCCGACGGTCATGGCGCAGACGCAGCGCGCCCCCGGCATCTTCGCGTACGAGCCGGCGTTCGGCGACCTCAACACGTCCCAGTACACGCCCGACACCAATACGGACAACTGGATGACGGCGGCGCTCACGGTCGAGGGCAAGATCGGCGACTTCGATGTCGTCTATGCCGGCGGCCTGATGAACCGCAACATCCACTTGAGGGCCGACTACTCCGACTACTCGTACTTCTACGACACGTATTACCACGCCTCGCCGTCGTACTTCGGCAGCAACTTCAAGAACAACGCGGGCGACATCATCAGCCCGCAGATGTATACGATCAGCAGCAACAACTACAAGAAGTACTCGCACGAGCTGCGCCTCTCGACGCCGAAGACGTGGACCGTGCACGGCGTGCTCGGCGCGTTCCTGCAGCGGCAGTACAACTACGCGCGCGACGAGTACCACGTCGACGGTCTCGCCGACGACCTGTCGCTGACCAACCTGCCGGGCGTGCTCTACCTCAATTCGCAGCGCCGCACCGACCGCGACAAGGCCGTCTTCACCGACTGGACGTGGGATGTCACCTCGCAGCTCGCGCTGACCGGTGGCATCCGTGAGTTCAAGTTCGACAACACGGTGTACGGCTTCTTCGGCTACAACGGCCAGCCGACCGGCAGCGGCGGAGCTCCGCACGGCAGCGGCGAGCAGCTGTGTTTTGCCGGCACCCAGACCACCGACTCGATCTGGCCGTGCGCGAACATCAATAGTCGCGCCACCAACACCGGCGAGACGCACCGCCTCAACGTCACCTACAAGTTCGATCCG
>CAYNCY010000286.1:0-2086 GCA_964395195.1 uncultured Steroidobacteraceae bacterium | reverse complement strand
TCTACGCGACCTGGTCGACGGGCTTCCGGCCGGGCGGCGTCAATCGCGTGCGTACGCGCCCGCCCTACGGCCCCGACTACCTGACCAACGTCGAGGCGGGCTGGAAAACGGAGTGGTTCGACCGCCGCATCCGCTTCAACGGCGCGGTGTTCACCGAGCTCTGGAAAGGCGCGCAGTACGCGCTGATCGGCGAGAACGGCATCACCGAGATCACGAACGCCGGCCGCTCGCGCATCACGGGCGTCGAGTCCGACATCACCTGGCGCGTCACCGACGGCCTGACCGTGACCGCGTCCGGCACGGCGCTGCACACGAAGCTCCTCGATCCCGCGTGCGACCTCGTGTCGAGCGATCCGACCTGCGCGACGCCGGCCGGCAACTCCGTGCTCGCGCCCGCGGGCTCGCGCTTGCCGGTCTCGGCGAAGCTGAGCGGCAACGTGATCACGCGCTACGAGTTCAAGGCCGGCGACTACGACGCCCACGTGCAGGGTGCCCTGGTCGCGAAATCGGACGTGATCCCGGCGCTGACCGTCGCGGATGCGCAGGCCACCGGCAACCAGCCGGGCTATGCGACTTTCGACCTCGCTACCGGCCTCAAGCGCGGCAACTGGGAAGCGGAGCTCTTCGTCCAGAACGTCTTCGACAACCGCGGTCAGGGCCTCCGGTACACCGAGTGCGCACCGAGCGTGTGCTCGCTCGTGTACGTCGTGCCCGTCGCGCCGCGCCTCGTCGGCGTCACGTTCGGCCAGAAGTTCTGATCGCGCGCTCCGCCCCACCGTCCGCACGCACTGTGCGGACGGTGGGCCGCGCGTGTCCCGCGACCACTCCCCCGGAGCAAGCATGATGAACCCCGCCGTCCCGCGCCGACTCCTCGCCACCGCCTGCCTCGGCGCGCTCGTCCTCACCGCCACCGGCGCGTTCGGCGGCGAGCGCATGGCCCCCGCCGACGTCAAGCCCGCCCCCAAGTTCGATGCCGGCGATGGGGTCGCCGGCCGCGAGACCTGGGCATTCGGCAACTCGCACCCGGCGGCGACCTTCAGGAGCCTCGCCGAGATCCTGCCATCGCGGCGCGTCGCGCCGGCCGCGACCGCCTCGACGCTCCTGCCGCCGAAGGCACCGTTCACGGTCGAGTACACCTTCCAGGGCGCCAAGCACGCGCTCGCCGACTTCCCGGCGCGCACCGACACGACCGGACTCCTGATCCTCAAGGACAACCAGATCGTCTTCGAGGGCTACTACCAGGGCGCCGACCAGCAGGACCAGTTCATCTCGTTCTCGACCGGCAAGTCCTTCGTTTCGACGCTGCTCGCCTTTGCGGTCGCCGACGGCAAGATCGCGAGCATCGAGGATCCGGTCATCAAGTACCTGCCCGAGGTCGCCGGCTCCACCTACGCGACCGCGAAGATCCGGGACGTCCTGCAGATGTCCTCGGGCACGAGCTACTCGGAGGAATACGAGGACCCGAAATCGGACATCGCCGGCTTCGCCGCGAAGATCAACAAGAGCCGCGGCGGACTCTATGACTTCTCGCGCTCGTTCAAGCCGGCGCGGCCACCCGGCCAGAAGTTCTACTACGCGAGCGCCGACACCGAGGTCCTGGGTGCGCTCATCGCACGGGTGACCGGCAAGTCACTCTCCGAGTACATGTCGGAGAAGCTCTGGAAGCCGATCGGCGCCGAGGGTGCCGCACGCTGGATCATCGACCAGCCGGGTGCCGCGGGGCGCGAGATGGCCGCGGGCGGCCTGCTCGTGCGGCTGCGCGACTACGGGCGCTTCGGGCTCCTCTTCGCGAACGGCGGGCGCGTCGACGGCAAGCAGCTGCTGCCCGCCGGCTGGGTCGAGACGGCGACGCGCCCGCAGGCGCCCTACGTCGACTACGGCAAGCTCTACCCCGGCTATCCGCTCGGTTACGGCTACCAGTGGTGGTGCTTCCCGGACCCCCACCACCGCTTCACGGCCGAGGGCATCCACGGCCAGTTCATCGTGGTCGACCCCGTTGAGCACGTCGTGATGGTCAAGCTCTCGAGCTGGACGCACGCGTGGGAAGAGGCCAAGGAGGCCGAGACCTACGCGCTCTTCGAGGCCG
>CAYNCY010000285.1:3913-5318 GCA_964395195.1 uncultured Steroidobacteraceae bacterium | reverse complement strand
GCGTGTCGACCAACACGATCGTCGGCAGCGCCGCCGCGAGCGGCAGCAACATCGACCTGGCGCCCTTCTTCTCGGGCGTCGCGCTCGATGTGACTCCGCAGGTCTCGGCCGAGGGCGAGATCATCCTGCACATTCATCCGACGGTCAGCGACGTTACACAGAAGACGCTCTCCGTAACCTACGCCAACGCGACGAACTCGCTGCCGCTCGCCTTCAGCCAGGTGCGAGAGTCCGACAGCGTCGTCAAGGCGAAGAGTGGCCAGCTGATCGTGATCGGTGGCCTGATGCGCACGAGCCGTACCGACCAGGACTACCGCATCCCGGTGCTCGGCGATATTCCGGTGCTCGGCAACCTGTTCCGGAGCCGACAGAAGACCGAGGAGCGCACCGAGCTCGTGATCCTGCTCCGCCCGATCGTCGTCGACTCCGACGACCAGTGGAAGCAGCTCACGGGAGAGGGCATCGAGCGCGCCGCCGCGCTCGACCCCAAGGCCCCGGACAACGTGCACTAGAGCCGAGCGCGACCGACCATGTCGACCAAGCGACGAATCCGCCTCGGCGAACTTCTGGTCCAGCAGAAGGTCATCGGCGAGGAGCAGCTGGCCAGTGCGCTCGCCGAGCAGAAGCGCTCCGGGCGCAAGCTCGGCCGCGTGCTCGCAGACCTCGGCCTGATGCCGGAATCGGCGCTGCACGAATTCCTCGCCAAGCACCTGCAGGTCCCGTTCGTCGACCTGAAGCAGGCCCGCGTCGACCGCGAGGCCGTCAAGCTGCTGCCGGAGCCGCTTGCGCGCCGTTACCGCGCACTCGTGCTCCAACAGGATGCGCGGGGACTCCTCGTCGGCATGGCCGACCCGTCCGACCTGCACGCCTACGATGAGCTGCAGGCGAAACTGAAGCTGCCGATCCGGCTCGCGCTCGTGGGCGAGGCCGATTTCCTCAAGACTCTGGATGCCGTCTATCGCCAGACCGACGAGATCGCGAGCCTGGCCGAGGCGGTGCGCGACGACCTCAAGGAAGGCGATGTCGACATCGAGCAGCTGTCGGCGGAGGAGGGGTCGCCCGATGCGCCGGTCCTGAGGCTCCTGCAGACGATGTTCCACGATGCCATGCAGGCGCGCGCCTCGGACATTCACATCGAACCCGGCGATGACAAGCTCAGGATTCGCCTTAGGGTCGACGGCGTCCTCCAGGAGCAAATCATCGAAGGGCGACGCGTCGCGGGTGCCCTCGTGACGCGCTTGAAGCTGATGGCCGGGCTCGACATCGCCGAGAAGCGCTTGCCGCAGGACGGCCGCTTCAGCGTGCGCGTGCGCGACGCCGGCATCGACGTGCGCCTCGCGACCATGCCGACGACGCACGGCGAGTCGGTCGTGATGCGCCTCCTCAGTCAGTCAACCGCGCTGCT
>CAYNCY010000285.1:0-3903 GCA_964395195.1 uncultured Steroidobacteraceae bacterium | reverse complement strand
TGCCTGCTGCAACCGAGGCGCGCTTCCGGCGCCTGGTCGAGCGGACGGCTGGCATGGTGCTCGTGACCGGCCCGACCGGCAGCGGCAAGACGACGACGCTGTACGCTGCGCTCAATCACCTCAACCGTCCCGGCGTAAAGGTGATCACGGTCGAGGATCCGGTCGAGTACCGCCTCGATCGCATCACGCAGGTCCAGGTGATGCAGAAGATCGGGCTCGACTTCTCGCGGGTGCTGCGGACGGCCCTGCGCCAGGACCCGGACATCATCCTCGTCGGCGAAATGCGCGATCGGGAGACGGTGGAGATTGGGCTCCGCGGCGCGATGACCGGTCACTTCGTGTTCTCGACGCTGCACACGATCAACGCCGTCGCGACCGTGAACCGGCTGCTCGACATGGGCGCCCCCGGGTACATGATCGCCTCGGCCGTGCACGGCGTGATCGCGCAGCGGCTCGTGCGCCGGATCTGCACCGACTGCGCGCAGCCGGCGACGCCAACCGCCAATGAGCTCGCATGGCTCGCCACCTGCCGGCCGAAGCTCGTGGCCGAGCGCCAGAAGTTCAGCGCCGGTGCCGGCTGCACGTATTGCAACCTGACTGGCTATCGCGGCCGCGTCGCGGTCTACGAACTGCTCGAGATTGATCGCCTGCTTGCCGACGCAGTGCGCCGCGGCGACACAGAGGGCTTCGCCCGCGCAGCGCGCAGCCGTGACGGCTACGTCCCGCTCGCGCAGGGCGCCATCGACCTCGCCCTCGCCGGCGTGACCTCGCTCGCCGAGGCAATGGCGGTCGGCAGCGGCCTCGAGGAGTTCGTCGACGTCGACCAGTCGGCGCCACTCGCCGACTCGACGGTGGCCGCGCTCCTCGAGCAGCAGGCCTGATCCGGTGTCGAACTTCCGCTACCGCGGCCGCTCCGGGCGCGGCGACCTGATCACCGGGCGCCTCGAGGCCGACAGTGTCGATGCGGTCGCGAGCCGGCTGCTCAACCTCGGCATCACGCCGATTGAGATCAGTTCCGACGCGGTCGAGGGCGCCTCGATCCAGGAGCTGATGCAGCGCTTCGGCGCCGGGAAGCCCAAGACCGCGGACCTCGTGCTCTTCTCGCGGCAGATGTACTCGATCACCAAGGCGGGTCTGCCGCTGTTGCGCGGGCTGCGTGGCCTCGCGCAATCGACCCACAACGTTCTCCTGCGGGATGCGCTTCATGACGTGCTGCAGAGCCTCGAGTCAGGGCGCGATTTCGCCTCCTCGCTCGCTCGCCACCCGACGATCTTCCCGCCGCTCTTCATCAGCATGGTGCGGGTGGGCGAGTCGACCGGCACGCTCGACAACTCGTTCCTGCGCCTGTGCGAATACCTCGGCCAGGACCAGGACGTGCAGGACCGCGTGAGGAGCGCCATCCGCTACCCGCTCATCGTCGTCGGCGTCATCGCCATCGCGATCGCCGTCATCACCGTGTTCGTGATTCCGAACTTCGCGCCGCTCTTCAAGACGCTCGGCAACGATATCCCGATGCCGACGCGAATCATCATGGGCACGTCCGACTTCGTGCGTGCCCACGGCCTGGCGATGGTCGCGGCCGTGATCGCGGGGATCTTCGCGTTCCGGCGCTACATCGCGACGGAGGCCGGGCGCTATCGGTGGGACCGCTTCAAGCTCGCCGTGCCCGTCGTCGGCGAACTCCTGAACCTGTCGGTGCTGTCGCGGGTGACGCGCTCGCTCGCGATCTCCCTCGAGGCGGGATTGCCGATGATCCAGGCGCTGACACTCTTGTCGCGTTCGGCCGGCAACGAGTTCCTCGCCGAGCGCCTGATACGGCTGCGCGATGCGGTCGAGCGTGGCGATCTGCTGAGCCGTGCCGCCTCGGCGGCCGGGATCTTCCCGGCACTCGTGCTGCAGATGATGGTCGTGGGCGAGGAGACCGGCGAACTTACGCGCCTCCTCGAGGAGGTCTCGGGCTTTTATCAGCGCGAGGTCGACTATCGCTTGCGCAACCTCACCTCGATGCTCGAGCCCATGCTGATCGTCGGTGTCGGCGGCATGGTTCTCGTCCTAGCGCTCGGCGTGTTCCTGCCGATGTGGAACATGATCGGCAAGGTCGGGCACGTCGGATGAGCCTGATTTGGACTGTGAGTCGGGTCACAAAGCAGGCAATTTGCGGTCCCTGCCGACGTCCGGTCGTTAAAGAGCCCCGGCGGGCGGCCGACTTTACATCTGTGAGCGCAGGGCTCTGCGCCATCGAATCAACCTGACTGGCGCGGACGCGCCGCGGAGCAGCAAATGAAGGTGTCTATTCCTCGTGGCTTCACCCTGATCGAGCTGGTCGTGGTGATCACGATCCTCGGCATCCTGGCCGCATTCGCGGTGCCGAAGTTCATCGCGCTCGACGGGCAGGCCCGTGCCGCCACCATCAATGGCCTCGCCGGCAGCGTGAAGAGCGCCGCGGCGTTGGCCCGCGGCCTGTCGATGGCGACCGGCAACACGGCGACCGTGACGATGGAAGGCACCGCGGTCTCGCTGCTCAACAACTACCCGGACGCGACGGCCGGTGGCATCTCGGCCGCGATCAACGCGAGCGCCACCGACTTCACGTTCGTGGCTGGCAGCGGCACGACGACGGCTGCGACCTGGACCAAGGTCGGTGCGCCGACGCCGGCGAACTGCGTGGTGAGCTACACGGCGGCCGCCGCCAACGCGACGCCCGTGGTTGCCGCGACGACCACCGGCTGCTGATACCGGCACGGCGATCTTCAGGCGGGCCCAGCGCCCGTACGGAGCGAATCAGCATGCCGCGCACGGCTCCTTACCGGGCGCCGGCCACGAGCTCGCCGGGCTACACGCTCGTCGAGCTCGTGGTCGTCATGGCGATCGCCGGGGTGCTGGCGGCGTACATCGCCCCGCGCTTCTGGTCCCAGCAGACCTTCTCCGAGCGCGGTTACGCCGACGAACTCGGCGCGGCACTTCGCATCGCGAGCAAGGCAGCCGTCGTCAGTGGCTGCCCGGCGCGCCTGACGCTTGCCGCTAGCAGCTACGTCGCGACCCAGCAGGCTGCCTCCGGTAATGCCTGCAACCCGAGCGACACGACCTGGACGACCCCGCTCCTCGGCATCGACGGCACCGCCATCCAGAATTCCGCGCCCTCCGGCACGACTGCAAGCCCGACGGGCGTATTCCAGTTCGATAGCCAGGGACGCCTGACCGCGAGCCCGGCCACGTCCATCACCGTCGGCTCCCGCACGATCACGATCGTCGCGGCCACCGGCCTCGTGCAGGTGCAGTAGCCATGCGTGGGCAGCAGCGTGGCGTCACACTCGTCGAGCTCATCGTCGCGATCACGGTCGTCGCCATTGCCGCGACTACCATTCTCGGTGCGATCGCGGCCGTCGCGAGTCGCAGCGCCGACTCCATGATGCAGCAGCAGGCCATCGCGATCGGACAGGCCTACCTCGATGAGATCCTGCAGCGCTGGGTGGTGGCCCCCGGCGGCTCGCCGCCCGATACCGGGCGCGGCAGCTGGAATACGGTCGATCAGTACAACGGGCTCGTCGACGCCGGTGCGCGCGACCAGTTCGGCAACGCCATCACCGGCCTCTCCGGCTACACCGTCAGCGTCAGCGTGTCGCAGTCCTCAGGGCTCGGCGGCATCCCGTCCACGCAGGCACGACGAATCGACGTCAACGTCACCTACAACCCGAACGGCGCCGTCACCCTGTCCGGGTACCGGGCGAACTACTGACATGCGCGGCCGGAATATCCGCCAGCGTCGCCAAGCGCTCCCGGCTTCCGGAAGGGGCTTCACGCTCATCGAGCTCGTGATCACGATCGCCGTCGGTTCGGTCGTGGTCGCATTCATGGCGCTCTTTATCGTGCTGCCGATGAACGCCTACAGCGCGCAGACGCGCC
>CAYNCY010000284.1:0-5321 GCA_964395195.1 uncultured Steroidobacteraceae bacterium | reverse complement strand
CCGATCTATCTCGACCTCGCGACCTGGCGGGACGCGTGGCAGGCCGCCAGGACGCCCGCGGATCTCGACGCCTTTGCGCGCCACGTCAAGGCCGAGCACCTGCCGCACGCCGTCATCATCGACTGCTCGGCGAGCGCCGCGGTTGCCGCGCACTACCCCGAGTGGCTCGCGAGCGGCATCCATGTCGTGACCCCGAACAAGAAGGGCAACACCGGCACGCTCGCCGACTACCGCACCGTCCGCGACGCCGCGCGCTCGGGCGCCACCCATTACCTGTATGAGGCGACCGTCGGCGCGGGGCTGCCCGTGATCCAGACGCTCCGCGACCTCAGGCAGACCGGCGATCGCGTCCGCTCGATCGAGGGCATCTTCTCGGGGACGCTCGCCTACCTCTTCAACGTCTACGACGGCAAGGAGCCGTTCTCGGCCATCGTCAGGGCGGCCGAGCAGAAGGGCTACACCGAGCCCGACCCGCGCGATGACCTCTCGGGCACCGACGTCGCGAGGAAGCTGATCATTCTCGGGCGGGAACTCGCGCTCAAGCTCGAGCTCGCCGACGTCACCGTCGAGAGCCTCGTTCCGCCGGAACTCGAGGACGGCACGGCGGAGGAGTTCCTCGCCCGCCTGCCCGAGTTCGATGCGCGGATGGCGCAGCGCCACGCCGAGGCGAAGGCCTCCGGGCACGTGCTCCGCTACGTCGGCCGCCTCGATGCGAGCGGCAAGGCCACCGTCGGCCTCGTGAAGCTCGGCGAGCGCCATGCCTTCGCGAACATCGCGCTCACCGACAACGTGGTGCGCTTCGAGACCGACCGGTACTGCGACAACCCGCTGATCGTCCAGGGCCCGGGCGCGGGACCCGAGGTCACGGCGGCGGGAGTGTTCGGCGATCTTCTGAAACTGTGCGCCTATCTCGGCGCACCCGTCTGACGCTCTCAAGGAACCTCGTGCGTACCAGTGCCACCGCCTTCGCGCCCGCCACCGTCGGCAACGTCGGCATCGGCTTCGACATCCTCGGCCACACCGTCGAGGCGATCGGCGATCGCGTGCGGGTCGAGCGCACGAGCCGCAAGGGCGTGCGCATCCTCGGCATCACCGGCCTCGACGTTCAGCTTCCGCTCGAGACGGAGAAGAACACCGCGGGCATGGCCCTCAAGAGCCTCGTCGATGCGCAGGAACTCGACTTCGGCATCGACATGACGATCGAGAAGGGCATCCCGCTCGGCTCCGGGCTCGGCGGCTCCGCCGCCTCGGCGGTCGCCGCGGTCGTGGCCGGGAACGCGCTCCTGCCGACGCCGCTCTCGCGCCTCGAGCTCCTCAAGTTCGCGATGAAGGGCGAGGCGGTCGCGAGCGGCTCGGTGCACGTCGACAACATCGCGCCCTCGCTCTTCGGCGGGCTCGTGCTCACGGTCGGCATCGACCATCCGCGCACCAAGCAGATTCCGGTGCCCCCGGGACTTCGCTGCGTGCTCGTGCACCCGCACATGTTCCTCTCGACCAAGGAAGCGCGGCGCATCCTCTCGAAGACGGTCGAGCTCTCCGACCTCGTCTGGCAGTGCGCGAACCTCGCCGGGTTCATCTCGGCCTGCTACACCAACGACCTCGACATGATCCGCGATGCCTTCGAGGACGTCGTCGTCGAGCCGCAGCGCCAGGCGCTGATCCCGGGCTTCAAGGCGGTCAAGGCGGGCGCGATGTAGCACGGCGCGCTCGGCTGCTCGATCTCCGGCGCAGGACCGACCGTGTTCGCGTGGTGCGAGGCGGCCGCGGCCCCGGCCATCCAGACGGCGATGGCGGATGCGTTCACGGCGAACGGCCTGTCCTCGGACCGCTGGATCTCGGCGATCGAGCCCGTCGGCGCGCGGGTGATCGACTGATGCGGTATTTCAGTACCCGTAACAGCGCCGAAGTCTCGACGCTCGCGAGTGCGCTCGCGCGCGGCATCGCCCCCGACGGCGGCCTGTACGTGCCCGAGTCCTTTCCGTCGCTCGAGGCGGGCGCGTTCGAGGGGCTGACCGGGCTCCCGGCGATCGCCGAGCGGCTGCTGACGCCGTTCTTCGCGGGCGACGCGCTCGCGCCCGAATTGAAGCCGATCGTGCACGACGCCTTCGATTTCCCCATCCGCCTCGACCCGCTGAAGGGCCCGACGGACGTCGCGGTGCTCGAGCTCTTTCACGGGCCGACGGCGGCCTTCAAGGACTTCGGCGCGCGCTTCCTGGCGGCCTCGATGGCCCGCATCCCGCGCGATCGCGCGCGTCCGCTCACGATCCTGGTCGCGACCTCGGGCGACACGGGCGGCGCCGTCGCCGCGGCCTTCCACAACCGCCCCGGCATCGAGGTCATCGTCCTCTACCCGAAGGGCCTCGTGTCGCCGCGGCAGGAACTGCAGCTGACCTGCTGGGGCGGCAACGTCCGCTCGCTCTCGGTGCGCGGCACCTTCGATGACTGCCAGGCGCTCGTGAAGGCCGCGTTCGCGGACGAGGGGCTGCGCGCGCGGCGCGAGCTCTCTTCGGCCAACAGCATCAACGTGGGTCGCCTCCTGCCACAGGCGACGTACTACGCCTGGGCGAGCCTCGCGACGTTCCGTCGCACGGGACAGAAGCCCAACTTCATCGTCCCGAGCGGCAACCTCGGCAACGTGCTCGCGGCGGTGTGGGCGAAACGCGTCGGCCTCCCGGTCGGCGAGCTCCTCCTCACGTTCAACGCCAACCGCACGGTGCCGGACTACCTCGCGACCGGCGAGTGGCGCCCGCGCGCCAGCATCGCAACGCTCGCCTCGGCGATGGACGTCGGCAATCCCAGCAACATGGAGCGCCTGCGCAACCTCTACCCCGGTCTCGAGGACCTCCGCCACGCGCTGAGCGCCGTCGTCGTCGAGGACGCGGCGATCCGCGCCCGCATCGTCAACGACCTCGCGACCTACGGCCACGTCTGGTGCCCGCACACCGCGACCGCCGCCGAGGCCTACGCGCGGCTCGATGACGAGGCCAGGGACCGCGCGCCCTGGATCCTCGTCTCGACCGCGCACCCGGCCAAGTTTCCGGAGACGGTCGAGCCCCTGATCGGGAAGACGCTCGAGGTGCCACCGGCGCTCGCGCGGCTGCTCGCGCTCCCGAAGCACGTGCGGGAGATTCCCGCGACGCTCGGCGCCTTCAAGGAGGCGCTCGCGTGACCCTTCCCTGGCCCCTGCCGATCGGCTGGATTGTCGTTGCCGGCATCCTCGCCGTGCTCGCGGCGCTCGCCGTGCTCTACCCGATGTGGCGCCGCTACCGGGCGCGCCGCTCGCTCCTCGAGAAGATCCAGAGCGTCGCGACCGAGTACCTGCAGGACGTGCTCCTGCCGGACGGTAACGACGGCTGGTTCCACGTCGACTTCGTGCTGCTGACCGGCGCCGGCATTGTCGTCATCGACATGCGCGACCTCCCGGGCCTCGTGTTCGGCAGCGAGCCGATGACCGAGTGGACGGTCATGAACAAGAACCACCGCTCGACGTTCCCGAACCCGCTCGGGCCGCTCTACGACCGCGTCGCCGTCGTCAGGCTGCTGGCGGGCGACGGGGTCCCGGTCGAGGGCAAGATCGTCTTCACCGACCGCGCGACGTTCCCGAAGGGTCACCCGCGCGCGGTCACGCGTCTCGGGTCGCTCACGACGGAGCTGCCGCCGCTCGGGAGCGCGGGCAGCGAGTCGGTGCTGTCGCGCCTCGGACCGGCGTGGCAGCAGATCGCGTCGGTGGCGAGCCCGAGTCCGCTCAAACGCCGCTGAGCGCTTCTCGCCTCGTCAGAGCGGCCGCGTCGCGTGGGCCGCAAGGACGCTGACGACGCAGCCCGTGACCTTGCGCACCGTCGCGAGCTCGAGGAACTCGTTCGGCCCGTGCGCGTTCGAGTGGGGCCCGAGCACGCCCGTGACCAGGAACTGGGTGCCCGGGAAGCGCTCGGCGAGCATGCCGATGAACGGGATGCTGCCGCCCGTGCCCATCGCGATGGCGGGACGACCGAAGAACGCCTGCGATCCTGACTCGACCGCCGCCGCAAGCCAGGGCGCGAGCGTCGCCGCATTCCAGCCGGCAAGCCCGCCGGCGACGTCGAACCTGACGCGCGCGCCGTACGGGGGCGCCGCCTCGAGGACCGACTTGATGCGCGTGGCGGCCCGCGCCGCATCGAGCGTCGGTGGCGTGCGGAACGAGAGCTTCACCGCGACGCGCGGCAGGAGCACGTTGCCCGCGTTCGCGAGCGCCGGGAGTCCGTCGGCACCCGTGATCGTCAGCGAGGGTTTCCAGGTCGAGTTGAGGAGGAGTTCGGTCGGGTCGTTGCTGACCGCGTGCGCGCCCGGGACGAAGGGCAGCTTGCCCGCGACCCGATCGCCGAGCACGGTGGCGGCGAGACGCGCTTCCGTGACGCGCCCCGGGGGCGTCTTCACGTAGAGATCCTCGAGCACGAGGTCGCCGTTGTGGACGTTCTCGATCCGATCGAGGAGTCCGCGGAGGATGCGCAGCGGCGAGGCGGCAATGCCGGTCGCCATGCCCGAGTGCACGCCCTCGGTCAGGAGGTCGACCGACAGCGTACCGACGAGGCTGCCGCGCAGCGACGTCGTCAGCCAGAGCTGGTCGTAGTTGCCGCACTCGGCATCGAGGCAGATCACGAGGTCGGGACGGCCGAGCCGGTCGCCGAGGTGATCGACGTAGGCGGGCAGGTCGACGCTGCCGCTTTCCTCCGAGCCCTCGATCAGCACGACGCACCGGGCGTGCGGCAACCCTTGCGCCCGAAGTGTCTCGATCGCAAGCAGGCTCGAGAACACCGCGTAGCCGTCGTCCGCGCCGCCGCGGCCGTAGAGCTTTCCGTCGCGCACGACCGGCGTCCAGGGGTCGAGCCCCTCGTCCCAGCCCGTGAACTCCGGCTGCTTGTCGAAGTGCCCGTAGAGCAGTACGTTGCCGGGCGCGGTGCCGGGGACGATCGCGAGGATCACGGGCGTGCGGCCGGGAAGCTCGAGGAGCTCCACGCTCAGTCCCTCGATGCGCCGTGCCCTGCACCAGTCGACCATGAGCGCGGCGGCGCGCGCCATGTGGCCGTTCGCGGCCCAGTTCGGGTCGAAGAGCGGCGACTTGTTGGGGATGCGGACGTAGGCCTTGAGCGCGGGCTCAATGCTCGAGGTCCACTCGGTGTCGATCAGGCGGGCGGCGGCGGCGGTATCCATCTCGACATGCTCCCATGCGCGTCGCGCACCGGCCAGTCCCGCCGCGAGTGCGACGGGCCCGTGTCCTCAGTGCGTCAGTCCGAAGAATTCCCGTGCGGTCGCGCTCGTCGACGCGGCCGCGACCGCGGGCGCCT
>CAYNCY010000283.1:0-5331 GCA_964395195.1 uncultured Steroidobacteraceae bacterium | reverse complement strand
GGCCGCGCGGCGCCGCGCGGAAGCGCTCGATCATCTCCTCATCTTCGGGCCACCCGGACTCGGCAAGACCACGCTCGCCAACATCGTCGCGCACGAGCTCGGGGTCGGCCTCAAGCAGACCTCGGGTCCCGTGCTCGAGCGCCCCGGGGACCTCGCGGCGCTCCTCACGAACCTCGAGCCCCGGGACGTGCTCTTTGTCGATGAGATCCATCGCCTGAGCCCGGTCGTCGAGGAGATCCTCTATCCCGCGATGGAGGACTTCCAGCTCGACATCATGATCGGGGAGGGGCCGGCGGCCCGCTCGATCAAGCTCGACCTCCCGCCCTTCACGCTGATCGGCGCGACGACGCGGGCGGGGCTCCTGACCTCGCCGCTGCGCGATCGCTTCGGGATCGTGCAGCGGCTCGAGTTCTACTCCATCGCCGATCTCGAGCGCATCGTCACTCGCTCGGCCTCGATCCTGGGACTGAGTGTCGAGCCCGCCGGCGCCCGGCAGATCGCCGAGCGCTCGCGCGGAACGCCCCGTATCGCGAACCGGCTGCTGCGGCGCGTGCGCGACTACGCGGAGGTCCGTGCGGACGGGCGCATCACGGCCGCCGTCGCCTCGAACGCGCTCGACCTCCTCGAGGTCGACCGGCAGGGGTTCGACGTGATGGACCGGCGACTCCTCGTGACCGTCATCGAGAAGTTCCAGGGCGGCCCGGTCGGCGTCGACAGCCTCGCCGCGGCCATTGGCGAGGAGCGGGGCACCATCGAGGACGTGATCGAGCCGTTCCTCATCCAGCAGGGGTTCCTCCTGCGGACCGCACGCGGGCGCATCGCGACGGCGGCGGCGTACCTGCACCTCGGCTTCCAGGCGCCGGCCGTGCCCCCGTCGCCCCTCCCGCTCTTTCCCGGCAACAGCTGATGCCGGCGGCGATCGCCTGGCCCGTGCGCGTGTACTGGGAGGACACCGATGCCGGCGGCATCGTCTACCACGCGTCCTACCTTGCGTTCATGGAACGGGCGCGCAGCGAGTGGCTGCGCGCGGCCGGAATCGACCAGAAGGCGCTCCGTGCAACGGAACGACTGCAGTTCGCCGTGGTCGATATGCAGATTGCGTGGCTGAGGCCCGCCGTGCACGACGACCTCCTGTCAGTGACCGCCGACATCGCTGAGCGGGGCCGGGCCTCGTTCAGTTTTCGTCAGCAGGTCCTTCGGGACACCGAACTTCTCTGCGACGCGACCGTCCGGGTCGCCGCGCTCGATGCCGACACGCTGAAGCCGCGCCGGCTCCCTCCCCACCTCTTCCCCTAAGACCGCGAGCCCATGCCCATCACCCAGGCGACGATCGACCAGTCCTTCCTCGGCCTCGTCCTCGAGGCGAGCCTGCTTGTGCAGATCGTGCTCGCGATACTCGCCGGCGCCTCGATCGTGTCGTGGGCCATCATCCTGAGAAAACGCCGGGCGCTGTCGCAGACCCGCTCGGCCGCCGACTCCTTCGAGACCGTGTTCTGGTCGGGCGGCGACTTGGGGGCCCTCTACCGCACGATCGAGATCCGCAAGGACAAGACCACCGGCATGGAGAGCATCTTCGAGTTCGGCTTCCGGGAGTTCTCGCGGCTCAGGAAGCAAGCCACCATCGATGCCGCCCAGCTGATGGAAGGCGCGCGGCGCGCGATGCGGGTCGCCCAGCTGCGGGAGATCGACCGCCTCGAGAGCAACCTCGAGATGCTCGCGACCATCGGTTCGATCAGCCCGTACGTCGGTCTCTTCGGGACGGTGTGGGGCATCATGCATGCCTTCCGCGGACTCGCGAACGTGCAGCAGGCGACGCTGCAGATGGTCGCCCCCGGCATCGCCGAGGCCCTGATCGCGACCGCCATCGGCCTCGTCGCCGCGATCCCGGCCGTCGTCGCCTTCAACCGCTTCTCGGACCAGGTCAACCGTCTCGAGCTGCGCTTCGACACCTTCATGGAGGAGTTCTCGACGATCCTCCAGCGCCACGCCTCGGCGCCCCGCGGCACCCAGCCGTGAAGGTGAGTGGCGGCGGCAAGCGGGGACGGCGCCTGATGGGCGAGATCAACGTCGTGCCCTACATCGACGTGATGCTCGTGCTCCTGATCATCTTCATGGTGACCGCGCCGCTCCTGACCCAGGGCGTGCAGGTGGACCTCCCGAAGGCCGCCGCGACGCCGCTGACCGAGCAGAAGCACGAGCCGCTCGTCGTCAGCATCGACAAGCGCGGCCGCTTCTACGTGAACGTCGGTGAGGCGAAGCAGTCGCCCGTCGATGAGACGACGCTCGAAACGAACGTGAAGGCGGTGCTCTCCCGCGACGCGCAGACACCCGTGCTCCTGAAGGCCGACCAGAGCGTGCCCTACGGGCGCGTGATCCGCGTGATGGTGCTCCTGCAGCAGGCGGGCGCCGCGCGCGTCGGCTTTCTGACCGATCCGCCGGCCGCGCCCCCGACCGCGGGCCGCTGAGCCGAGCGGTCGTGAACCCGTTCATCAAGGATCACGCGGCACCGCTCGTCGGATCGGCGGGACTGCACCTCTTGATCGCCGCGGGCGCCGTCTTCGCGACGCTCTGGACGGTCGCGCCGCACGTCGATCCGCCGGCCGCGATTCAGGCCTACATCGCCTCCAAGCCCTCGCCACGCGCCGTGGCACCGGCGCCCGCGCCGACGCCGCCGGTCGCCGAGCCCGCTCCGGAGCCGGTGCCGGAGCAGGCGCCACCGCCCGTACCGGCGCCCGATCCGCACGCGCGCGAGAAGGCGGAGGCCGCGGCGCGCGAGTCGGAGCTCGTGATCCAGAAAGCCGCCGCGCAGAAGCACGAGGCCGAGGTCGCCGCGCAGAAGCGCGCGGCGGATGCGGAGGAGGCGAAGCGCGAGCAGCGGAAGAAGGCCGCCGTCCAGGAAGCCCAGCGCCGCGCCGACGAGGCGAAGCGCAAGGCCGACGCCGCCGCGGAGGCACAGCGTCGCGCCGACGCCGCCGAGCGCGCGCAGCGCGCGTCGGACCTTGATAAGCAGCTGGCGCGCGAAGAGCATCTCGACGGTCTCAAGACCTCCGGTGCCCTGCAGAAGTACATCACCGAGATCCAGGCGCGCATCGAGCGCGCGTGGATCCGCCCGCCGAACGCCCAGCCCGGACTGTCGTGCTCGCTGAGCGTGACGCAGGTGCCGGGCGGCACGGTCACGAACGTCCGCCTCGGAAAGTGCAACGGCGACGCCGCCGTCCAGCAGTCCATCGTGAACGCCGTCTACAAGGCCTCGCCCTTGCCGATGCCGACGGACATGAGCCTCTTTGAACGCAACCTGAACGTAGAGTTTGCACCCCAATGAAACTGACCCGACGTCTTCGACTCCTGGCCGCGTTCGTCCTCGCCGCGGCCATCCTCGCCGAGCCTGCCCACTCGCAACTCACGGTGCAGATCACGCGCGGGGTCACGCAGCCGATCCCGATCGCCGTCGTGCCGTTCGGTGCCGACCCGGGCGTCCCCGCGGACGTCGCGGCCATCATCGAAGCCGACCTCGTCAGGAGCGGCCGCTTCGCCGCCGTGCCGCGCAGCGTCATGCTCCAGCACCCGACCAGCGGCGCGACCCTCGACGTCGCGCAGTGGCGGCTCCTGAAGTCCGACTACGTCGTCGTCGGGCGCGTCGTGACGGTGGCGCCCGGTTACCGGATCGAGTTCGAGCTCTTCAACACCGTGACGGGCGAGCGCCTCGCGGGCTACCAGGTGCCCGTGGTCGCGGGCAACATGCGCCTCGCCTCGCACCACACCGCGGACCTCATCTACCAGAAGATCCTGGGCGTCCCCGGCGCCTTCGCGACGCGCATCGCCTACGTCAACGTCGTCGGTCCCCCGGTCGGGCGCCGCTGGCGGCTCGTGGTCGCGGACTCGGACGGCGAGGGCGCGGTGCCCGTGCTCGAGTCGCCCGAGCCCATCATGTCGCCCAGCTGGTCGCCGGACGGCACGCGCCTCGCGTACGTCTCCTTCGAGGGACGGATGTCCGCGATCTACGTGCAGAACGTCGCGAGCTCCGCGCGCGAGCGGATTTCGGCCCGGGCCGGCATCAACGGGGCACCGGCGTTCTCGCCCGACGGCAAGCGACTCGCGATCGCGCTCTCGCAGTCGGACGGCAACGTCGACATCTTCGTCCTCGACATCGGCAGCGGCAGCGGCGGCCTCACCCGGATCACCGACGATCCCTCGATCGACACGGAGCCGTGCTGGACGCCGGACGGTCGCGGCCTCTACTTCACCTCCGATCGCTCGGGCAAGCCGCAGATCTACCGGATCCTGCTCGCCCAGGGCGAGCGCCCGGTCCGCATCACGTTCGAGGGCAGTTACAACGCGCGCCCGCGCGTGTCGCCCGACGGCAAGCAGCTCGCGGTCGTCACGCTCGACCAGGGTGCCTACCGGATTGCCGCGGTCGATATCGCGACGGGCCGCTCGCGCGTGCTCTCGAACGGGCATCTCGACGAGGGTCCGAGCTTCGCGCCGAACGGGCAGACGGTGCTCTACGCCGCACGCGAAGGAGGGCACGGCGTGCTCGAGACGGCCGCGGTCGATGCGAGCGTCACGAGCCGCATCAGCTCGGCGAGCGGCGATATCCGGGAACCTGCCTGGTCGCCACGCGTCGAATCGCCGTGACAAGGGAAGCGCCTCACCGACGCCTGTGGCAAAATCAAGCCCTGGCCCCCCCTCGGCCTCGTGATCAAACTGACCGTCTTTCATGGAGTTGCGAATGAACCGCATCCTTAAGCTCACCCCGTTGCTGCTCATCACGCTTCTCCTCGCGGCCTGCCCCGGCAAGAAGCAGCCGGTGAAGCCGCCGGTCTCGACCGGTGACACCGTCTCGAGCACCTCGGGCACGACCTCCGGCGCCACGGATCAGTCGCTCGGCCAGACCAAGGAACTCCCGGGCGGCGCGAACTCGGGCGATGCCGGCGTCGTCAAGTCGACCATCTACTTCGACTTCGACAGCTCCGAGATCCGAAGCGAGTACACGCAGACCCTCGTCGCGCACGGCAAGCGCCTCGCCGGGGACCACACGATCAAGGTGCGCCTCGAGGGCAACACCGACGAGCGGGGCTCCGCCGAGTACAACGTCGCGCTCGGCGAGCGCCGCGCGCAGGCGGTGAAGCGGGCACTCCTCTTGCAGGGTGCGACCCCGGCGCAGCTCGCGACCGTGAGCTACGGCGAGGAACGACCGGTTGCCGACGGCCACGACGAGACCGCCTGGGCGCAGAACCGCCGGGTCGAGATCGTCTACCTCGGCGGTCGCTGAGCCCGTGTCGATGCGCGCCCTCGCTCTGGTTGGCCTCTCGGGACTCGTCCTCGCGGGCG
>CAYNCY010000282.1:0-5332 GCA_964395195.1 uncultured Steroidobacteraceae bacterium | reverse complement strand
TCGGCAGCTGGTGCAGATGTTGTAAGGACGAATACCCCGTCCCAAAATCGTCGATGGCGATACTCACACCCATCGCCCGAATCAGCTTTAGCGTTGCGATGCTGTGCGAGACGTCCTCCATGACCAGGCTTTCCGTAATCTCAAGTTCCAGCCCTGCCGCGGCGTAAGCGCCGACCCCAATGATGTGCTCGACGTCGGCAATGAACCCGCGGTCGCGAAGTTGCAGTGGCGAGACGTTGACCGAAATGCGCACGGCCGCCAGCCCGGCGGCTCTCCAGCGCAGATAATCCTCGATGGCCGTGTGCAGCGCCCAGCGCCCAACGTCGTAGATGAGTCCGGTTTCCTCGAGGACTGGAATGAAACGGCTTGGCGGTACAAGGCCGGTTCGTGGGTCATTCCAGCGAATCAGCGCCTCCGCCCCGGTGACAACGCCGCTGATCAGGTTCACCTTGGGCTGATAGTGCAGCACAAACTCGCTTTTCTCCAGCGCCTCACGGAGCTGGGTTTCGAGTTTGAGTTTCCCGGCGACGGCCTCCGTCATTTTGTGCGTGTAGAGCAGGAACCGATCGCCCTGCGCCTTTGCCTTCTTGAGCGCGCCCTCGGCGTGGCGGAACAACGTGTCGGCGTCGCTGCCGTGGTCCGGAAACAGTGCTAGACCCATCTTGGCAGCGATCCGGAAGGTGGCGTCATTGACACTAAACGGATGATGCAGAAAGGACTCGATCATCTTTCCGGCGTACTCTGCAACCTCGCTATCCTCGCGCACCACTGGCATTACCACCGCGAACTGGTCTGGGCCGACCCGCGCGAGCAGTCCGGCGTCACCCACGGTGCGTGTCAGCCACTGCGCTACCTGCCGCAGAATCGAGTCACCAGCCAAGCGCCCCAGGCTGTCATTGAAGTGCCTGAACCGTTCCAGATCGATCAGCATCACGGCGAGTTTGTGACCGCCGTCGAGCGCTCGCCGCATGAGCAGCGTCACCCGTTCCAGCCAGCGCGTACGGTTTGCGAGTTCGGTCAGCGCATCGAAGTAGGCGAAGTATTCCAGCCGCTCCTGCTGCGCAAGATGATCCATCGCGAATGCGATGTCGCCCGCTAATTCCATAAGCAGCTTTAGCTCTTCTTCGTGAAAGAACTCGGGTTCGCCGGCGAAGAGTGCGATCGCACCGATGGCTTCCTTCGCGACGATCAGAGGCAAGACGACGATCGAGTGGACACCTCGCTCGGCATATTCTCTGCCGAGCGGAATGGTCGGGTCATGCTGCGAGTCGTTGGAGATGATCGCCCGCTTGTCACGAATCGCGCGCGCCATCATCGATCGGGGCGCCGTGTCGGGCGAGGCCACGTAAGCCTTGGCGGCCTTTAGCATAGCTTCATCTTTGCCGGCAGAAGCAACCAGCTCGACAGCGTGGGAGCCAGCTGCGATCACGCCGATCGCCGACATGCGAAAGCCACCGATGGTCACCGCAATGCTGCACGCCTCCCTGAACAGCTGCTCACGATCCCGCGCACGGACGATCAATGCATTGATGCCGCTCAGCACGGCATAGACCCGATTGAGGTAGCGGATCTTGATCTCGGCAAGCTTGCGCTCGGTGATATCCCAATTCACGCCGGTCATTCGCACTGCCGAGCCGTCGGTCGCGCGTTGAACTACGGCGTGACCCTCGAGGTGACGCACCTCGCCGTCAGGCCAGACGACTCGGAAATCAATGTTGAATTGCCGGCTGCCATCCAGGCCGGCGGCGATTGCCGCATCGCCGCGAGCCAGGTCCTCGGGGTGCAGGCCCGCCTGCCAGGCCGCATATGCACCGCCGAACTCGCTCGCGCGGATACCGTAGAGTTGATACATGCGCTTGTCCCAGACCAGATGGTTTGTCGTCACGTCCCAGTCCCAGATGCCGATCTGTGCGGATTCGGTGGCCAGAACCAGTCGGTCTCGGCTCTGCTTCAGCGCCGCTGCGGCCTGCTCCCGCTCGGTAATGTCCCGGAGAATCGCGGTATAAAGCGGCCTGCCGGTCGAGCCGTCCATGGAGATAGCCACCTCGATCGGAAACTCCTCGCCGTCCCGGCGCAACCCACGGATAGGGCTTAGGGCGCCGACGCGGCGGTTCGTAACACCGGAACGTCCGAATTTCTCGATGTGAGCGGCGTGCGCGCTCCGGAAGCGCTCGGGCATCAGCCGCTCGAGGGGCAGCCCCTGCAGCTGCTCGGGCGTGTAGCCGAACATGGTCGCCGCTGCCGGGTTGCAGAGCACCAGGACGCCATGTTCATCCGCCGTGACGATGGCGTCCATGGCCGACGTCAGCACGCCTTGCAGACGCTGCTGGCTGGCATGCAGTACCTGCTCCATATTCCGTCTCTCGGTAACGTCCTGCACCATGCCGGAAACCCTTCTGGTGCCGCCCGCGTCGCTGGTAGCCTCTCCGGCGACCGTCCGGATCCAGCGAACCGCGCCATCGACGCGGCGAATGCGGCACTCGACGTTCAGGGGACGTCCGTGCTCGACGAAGTTCTGGAAGTTGCGGCTGAATTCGGCGCGGTCCTCCGGAATCACGTGCTCGAGAAACGTCTCGTAGGTCCACTGCGTTTGCGGTGACTCGTAGCCAAAGATGCGGTCGTGCTCAATCGTTCGGCGCGAGCTACGGTCTATCAGATCGAGGCTCCACCCTCCCGTATGACTCACGCGCTCGGTATAGTTCAACTGCGCTTCGCGCTCGCTCAGCGCCGCTTCCGCTCGCCTTCGCAGCGAGTCGCGGTCGAACACGTCAAGCGCGAAGCTGACGTCGGCTGCGATTTCAACCAGCAGCTCTCGAGTGGCGTCGTCGAAGGGCAGCGAGTCGTCGGCGTAGACGGACAACGCGCCGATGACGCGACCACCCTTGTGCAGCGGTAGTGAGGCCGACGCCGTGAAGCCGGAGCGTTCACGGCGCGAGCGCCATGGCGCGACGGACGGGTCACTTGCGGAGTCCTGGCTCCAGATCGGCCGGTTCTCTCGGATCGCGGTTCCGGTCGGGCCGCGCCCGAATGGACTGGGTTCTTCCATGGAAAGAGGAATGTCCTGCAAATACCCGGTCTCATCACCGTAGCTTGCGGCCGCGTGAACCATGGACGACTTGACGTCGACTATCCCTATCCACGCCATTCTCATGCCGCCATGCTGGACGGCAACACGGCAGATCCTCGGGAACAGTTCTGCATCGCTGGCGCAATGCAATATCGCCTTGTTGCATTCACTCAAGGCTACATAGAGTCGGGTGCGAAGTTCGGACTGCGCCTCCGCTGCCGTGCGCTCGGTGATATTTCGGATGTTGCACTGGATGACTCGTAGGCCCTCGCAGTCGTAGGAGTTGCTGACAAACTCTACGTCGATCGACTTTCCAGCCTTTGTCTTGAGTGGGAGAGTGTCGTAGCGAACGTACCCCGCAACTTGCAGCTCGGCAAACATCTGCTTACTCTCGGCGACGTCGGCGAATGCCCCCACTTCCCAGAGTTTCTTGCCAAGGAATTCAGTGTGCGTGTAGCCAAGCATGCCAATTAGGTAAGGATTGACGTCTTCGATCTGCGCACTACCCGCATTGAGAAGCAGGATTCCGTCCTGAGCAGTCTCAAATAGCCGGCGATAACGGCTTTCCGATCGCCGCAGAGCGTCTTGCGCGCTGTTGTCCAGTGGTGTGGGGGTGGCTGTCATCGCCGTCGTCGGACCACGCAATGCAAAGGCGTATGCACGACAATGCCCTTAGAGGGCGGCCAGCTGATCGGTGTGTTGGGCGCCCAGTGAATGTACGAGTCGCAAAACTCCATCATCGGGCGATTGTCGCGCGCTGTCACGGTGGACTCTGTACGGTGAACAACGTTGCTACGTCGGCAACGACGTTACGTACCGCGCGCGTGGTTGTCTTACCGCGGTTGGCCGTGCTCCTAGTGGGTGACCCGTACACCTTGTGAGCAGGCGCGCTTTCTTGACGGCGATCGATGGGCGCACTCGCGTGCCACGACGGACGCCGCGCTGCCCGGCACGCTGCCTCCGATCCTGCTGAACGCTTCCAAGCGAGTCGATGACACGTGTGGGTTCGCCATCGCCGCACGCCGTGACGCAGGGTGTGTACCTATCGCGGCCCTTCACCCTTAAGGATGGGCCCTTAACGGACGACGCGTGTCTCCCTGAACCGGTGCGATGTGCGATGGCTGAAGTTGTCGCCCACTTGGATCGGCTTTAGGCATCGCTGTCCGCCGGCGAGCTGTCGAGTCTCCAGCAAGCGAGCCGGACGCGCGACCGCGTGCAAGACGTCCCTGACTTCGGCGGCCAATCGTGGACGCGGGATTGAATTGTTCCGGGCGGCCTCAGACGGGTAGCACTTGTCTTCGAGGCGGGTCTGGCGGCGAACCGCCGGCTTCAGGGGCGGTCTACTCGGTAAGTTAGGCAGTCTCAACACGGCAAAGCGCGCATAGTGGTTTCATCCCGCTGTAGGCGGGGACCGGAGATGCAGGTCGTCAACTTGAATGGACCGAGGAACTGGCGGGAGTCTGCGGAGATTGCCTAATCACGCGTCGGCCTGTCGCTGCATACCGCGAGTTGGCCAAGGACAGGAGGGGCCATAGCGATGTCTGTCACAGCCGGCGATGGTTCGCGCGGTCACTCTCATCGGTTGCGCGGGACACGATTGGTGCGCTGGATCGCGCGCCGGATTGCCTGGCGAGGACGTCGAGTACGGGACTAGTTGGCGATGCTCGCGTTCCGCATCGACGATGATGCCAGTTGTAATAGGAGGCGTCGGGCCGTCGACAACGTGCTCGATTTGCCAGGTGCCAGTCATCTTTAAGGTATTGTCCATGGTCGATACATCGCCCACGATCAGGTTCACCGCCCGGATCGTCCTACCCGCGTCGCGCGCACTGCGTTCGGCGATCGCGTCCGCACGATCACGGTGGCCCTGATGCAGACGATGCGGCTACGGGCATACCAGCGGCCGTCGCGCCTCGAGCTACTGCTTGACTCGCTGGTTGCCGCCCAGAATTGGGTGCCGGATGGCGTTCCCCGGATTGGCGACCGCAGCGAACTGCCTTCTGTTTTGCAGAAACTCGCAGTCGCGGCTGTGAAGGGCGAGGGCGCCTGGCGGGCGTGGGTTGCCCACGACGGCATTCGCCTGTTCGTAACGGAGATGTCGCTCGACCTCTCCCGGGAGCGCGGCTGCCCGGTCCTGAAGGTGCATTTCTACGATGATCGGGGACGACTGTTGAAATTCAGCCTGTGGGTCCAGCTAGCCGACGGCGGATGGCATCGGTGCGCTCTCTAGTTCGCGACGGCGCGGGGCTCCTGTCAGGCGAGCTC
>CAYNCY010000281.1:0-5343 GCA_964395195.1 uncultured Steroidobacteraceae bacterium | reverse complement strand
CAAGCGGCCGATCGCAGCGCCCGCCGTGCCGCCTTCGTGAGCGGCCGCGTCCGGGGCCGCGCCCTCCTCCTCGACCTCGACGGCACGCTCCTCGACACCGCGCGCGACATGGGCGCGGCGCTGAATGCGCTTCGGCACGAGGAAGGCCTCGAGGAGGTCCCCTTCGAGTCGATCCGCCCGCAGGTCTCGCACGGCGGCGCCGCGCTCGTGAGGCTCGGCTTCGGTGGCGCTACGCTCGAGGAGCACGAGCGGCTGCGACTGCGCTTCCTCGACCTCTACCGCCGCGCGCTCGCCGTGCACACGGCGCTGTTCGAGGGTTTCGAGCACGTGCTCGGGACGCTCGAGCGCGCGCGCATTCCGGTCGGCGTCGTCACCAACAAGCCGGGCTGGCTCACGACGCCGCTCCTGGCCTCGCTCGGCCTCGACCGGCGCCTCGCCTGCGTGGTCTCGGGCGACACGCTCCCCGAACGCAAGCCCCATCCCGCTCCGCTCCTCCATGCCGCGACGCTGGCGGGCCTCGAGCCCGCGGCGTGCATCTATGCCGGCGACGCCGAGCGCGACATCATCGCGGGGCGGCGCGCCGGCATGCAGACGGTCGCGGTGCGTTTCGGCTACCTCGCGCCCGGCGAGGATCCCGCCGCGTGGCAGCCCGATGGCATCGCCGAGTCTCCGGTCGACCTGCTCGACTGGATCGACCGCGCCGGCCGCTGAGCGCGCGGTGTTCCTCTCATCCGGCGGCGAGCGCCTGGCGCTCCTCTTCGCTGGCGCCGGGGCGGAGCGCCTCGCGGCGCTCGCGCGCGTCGATGCCGAGCTCACCCGCGCCACGCGCGCGAGCCTCGAGCACGACATCGCGCACACTCGGCTCGCGTGGTGGCGGGCGGAGATCGAGCGGCTCGTCAGCGGCACGCCCGAGCACCCCGCGACGCGCGTGCTTGCCACTGCCCCGTTCCGGCCCGACTGGACACTGCTGCGCGAGCGCCTCGCGGCGGCGGAGCTCGCGCTCGGCGGCTTTCGGCCGGCGACGCTCGCCGAGGCCGAGGCGCTTGCGTACCGCTCGCACGGCAGCCTTTGGCAGGTCGGCGTCACGCTGCTGGCGGGTCGCTCGAGCGCCCCGCTCCTCGCGTACGGCGCCGCGCTCGGCAAGGGCAGTGGCCTTGCGGGCGCGGCGCTGAGCGCACGCGACGCCGGGCCCGTCACGCGGACCGAGTACGTGGATCGCGCCCGCGTGCTCCTCGCCTCGAGCGCGGCCGCGCCCGCGGGCGAGGCGGACGGCCGGCTCGCCGCCGCCTACGTCGCGAACGCGCTCGCGCGCGCCGCCACGGCGGCGCGACCTCCGGCCGGCTTCGTGCAAGTATTCAGCGCCTGGCGTGCCGCCCGGCGCGCCCATCGGACGGACGACCATGCTGAGTGACTTCTCGCCACTGACCTATCGGCCGCGCGCCGATCTCCTGGACGGTCGGGTGATCCTCGTGACCGGTGCGAGCGCAGGGATAGGCCGCGCCGTCGCGCTCGACCTCGCCCGCCACGGCGCGACGGTCGTGCTGACCGGGCGCAGCCCCCGGAAGCTCGAGGCCGTCTACGACGCGATCGTCGCGGCGAAGGGGCCGCGTCCCGCCTACCTGCCGCTCGATCTCGAGAACGCGCTCGCGCGGGACTACGACGCGCTTGCGGGCGCGATCGAGAAGGAGTTCGGGCAGCTCGACGGGCTTCTGCACAACGCCTCCATCCTCGGCACCCGCTCGCCGATCCTGCACCACGACGTGCCGACCTGGTGCCGCGTGCTGCAGGTAAACCTGACCGCCGAGTTCGCGCTGACGCAGGTGTGCCTGCCGATGCTGGAGGCGGCCGCCGACGGCTCGCTCCTCTTCACGACGAGCGGCGTCGGCCGGCAGGGCCGCGCCTACTGGGGCGCGTACGCGGTGTCGAAGTTCGGGACCGAGGGGCTCGCGCAGATCCTCGCGCACGAGTACGAGGGGCAGCGGCTTCGGGTCAACCTCGTGAACCCCGGCCCCGTGCGGACCGGGATGCGCGCGCTTGCCTACCCCGCCGAGGACGCGAGCCGCCTCGCGCCGCCGGAGGCGATTACCGCGACCTACCTTTACCTGCTCGGTCCCGAGAGCGCGGGGGTGTCGGGCGCGCGCCTCGAGTGCCAGGGCCCGGGCGCTGCGCCTGGCGTGTCGCCGGCCGCGGGCGCGAGCCCGCCGCACTGATTCCGACCGCGGCGTAGAGCGCGTCGCGCTCCTCCTGGGTGAGTTCGCGGTGGCGACCGCGCGACAGTGCGCGGTCCATCGTCATCGGACCGAAGCGGGTCCTCAGGATCCGGCTCACCTCGAGCCCGGCGCCGAGCAGCAGCTCGCGCAGGTCCCGTCCGCGCGCGCGGCGCGTGTCGAACTCGTACCAGCGGTTGCGGCCCTCGCCGCCGGCGGTGCGCGCGGCCTCGATCACAAACGCGGGGTCCGCCGCGAGGGCGCGCTCCGAGAGCGAGGCGATGAGTTCCTCGGTCGGCTCGCCATTCACGCGCACCGCGTAGGAGATCGTGAGGTCCGCCGCCGCCGCGCGGCTCGCCGCGGCTCTGAGCGTCCCGTCGGTCGTGAAGAGCTCGAGCCCGCCATCGGTCGGCGCGAGCGGCGAGAGCGGGAGCCAGCGTCGACCGCGGACGGACGGCAGGCGCTCGTAGGTGGACGTCGCGGTCGAGTCTGCACCCTCGCCCGCTTCCTTGAGGGCCTCGCCCGGCGGGCGGTGATAGATGAGCACGAGATCGCCCGGAGCGGCGTGCTCGAGGCGCACGCGCCGACCGTCAACCGCGATCTTGTCGTCGGGTCCGACGCGCTGGCCGAGCGTCGCGGGCCGGTCGTTGACGGCGACGCGCCCCGCCCGGATCCAGCTTTCGACTTCGCGTCGCGAGGCGACGCCGGCGGCGGCGAGCACCTTCTGCAGGCGCTCCGTCACACTCCGTCGCCGGGCGCGCTGGCGGCAACGGACGGCGAGGCGCCATCGGGGCCCGCCGAGTACTCGCTCGCGCCGGTTTCCTCGTCCGCGCCCGAGCCGCCATCGGCATCGCCGCCGTCCGCCTCGTCGCTCGGTGCGGGAAGCGCCGCCGGGGTCTCGACCGTGGCCGCGAACTCGAGCTGCACGCCGAGCGATTCGACGTCGCGCAGCTGCGAGAGCGTCGGCAGGTCATCGAGGCTCTTGAGGCCGAAGTAGTCGAGGAACTCGCGCGTCGTCGCGAGGAGCTCGGGGCGTCCCGGCACGTCGCGGTGTCCGATGACGCGCACCCAGCCGCGCTCGAGCACGGTGCGGATGATGTCGGGGTTGACCTGAACGCCGCGGATGTCCTCGATCTCCCCGCGCGTGATCGGCTGGCGGTAGGCGATGAGGGCCAGCGTCTCGAGGAGTGCGCGCGAATACTTGCGCGGGCGCTCCTGCCAGAGCCTCGACACCGTGCTCGCCTGGGCGTCGCGCACCTGGATGCGATAGCCGCTCGCGACTTCCTTGAGCTCGATGCCACGGCCCGTGTAGTCGGCGGTGAGCGCCACGAGCGCGTCCTCGACCGCCGCCACGGGCGGGCGCTCGTACTCATCGAAGAGCTCGCGCAGCTGCTCGACATCGAGCGGACGGCCGGCGGCCAGGAGCGCCGCTTCCACCACGTTTTTCAGTGTCTGTTCGCTCATCGGTTCTCCGAGGGGCTCAGGACGCGGCTTCGACCGCGTCGTCGTTGGCCGCCGGCTGGTCGGTGCGCGGGGCCGCCGCGCGCACGTACAGCGGCGCGAAAGTATCCGCCTGCGTCAGTTCGAGCAAGCCCTCGCGCAGGAGTTCCAGGAGGGCAACGAAGGTCACCGTGACGCCCATGCGGCCTTCGTCGACGGTAAAGAGCCGCGCGAACGGCAGGAGCGCCCCACCCTGCAGTCGCTCGAGGACGTCGCTCATCCGCTGGCGCACCGAGAGCCGCTCGCGCTGCACGTGGTGGTGCGCGAACATCGCGGCGCGCTGGATGACGTCGCTGAAGGCGAGCAGCATTTCCTGCAGGTTGACCTCGGGCTTGGGGATCGTGACCTTGCGCTCAACGAGCTCGGCGCCCGCGAGGAACACGTCGCGCTCGACGCGCTTCAGGACATCGATGTCCTCGGCCGCGCGCTTGAAGCGTTCGTACTCCTGCAGGCGCCTGACGAGCTCGGCGCGCGGGTCATCCTCCTCGCCTGTCTCGGTGCTCGAGCGCGGCAGCAGCATCCGCGACTTGATCTCGGCGAGCATCGCGGCCATCAGCAGGTACTCGCCCGCGAGCTCGAGCTCGAGCTCCTGCATCAGGTCGATGTACTTCGCGTACTGGCGCGAGATCTCGGCGATCGGGATGTCGAGGACGTCGAGGTTCTGGCGGCGGATCAGGTAGAGCAAGAGGTCGAGCGGGCCCTCGAAGGCCTCGAGGAACACCTGCAGCGCCTGCGGCGGGATGTAGAGGTCGCGCGGCGGCTCGGTCAGCGTCTCGCCGTCGACGATCGCGAAGGGCATCTCTTCCTGGCGCGGCGCTTCCGGAGGCGGCTCGGCCGCCGGCGGCGTGCCGGTGTCGACGAGCTTGAGATCGGGCTTCACCATTCCTTCCCTCACCGGTACTCGAGACCCATGGCGGTCCGCACCTCGTGCATGGTCGCACGGGCGCTCTCGCGGGCCTTCTCGCAACCCTCGGCGATGATGGCCTTCACCGTGTCGCGATTGTCCTCGTATTCCTTGGCGCGTGCGCGGATTCCCTCGACCTCGGCCACGACTTTCTCGATCAGGGGTTTCTTGCAGTCGAGGCAGCCGATGCCGGCCGTGCGGCAGCCTTCGGCGGCCCAGGCCCGGGTTTCCACGGACGAGTAGATCCGGTGCAGGTCGAATACCGGGCAGATGTCGGGGTTGCCGGGGTCGGTGCGCCGGGCGCGGGCGGGATCGGTCTGCATGCCCTTCAGCTTCTTCGTGACCTCGGCCGGATCCTCGCGCAGCCCGATCGTATTCCCGTAGGACTTCGACATCTTGCGGCCGTCGAGCCCCGGCACCTTTGGCGTCGCGGTCAGGAGCACCTCGGGCTCGGTCAGGATCGAGCGGCCGGTCCCTTCGAGGAATCCCTTCAGGCGCTCGCGGTCGGCGAGGGTCAGCCGAGCCTGGCTCTCGAGCAGCGCGCGCGCCTTGTCGAGGGCGGTTGAGTCGCCCGTCTCCTGGTAGGCCTTGCGAAGGCCCCGGTACACGCCCGCGTTCTTGCTGCCGAGCTGCTTGATTGCCTTCTCGGCCTTGGCCTCGAAGTCGGCCTCCCGGCCGTAGACGTGGTTGAAGCGCCGCGCGATCTCGCGCATGAGCTCGATGTGCGGCACC
>CAYNCY010000280.1:0-5362 GCA_964395195.1 uncultured Steroidobacteraceae bacterium | reverse complement strand
CATCGGTCAATAACCCGCCCTGGTCGAAACCGACATAGCCGGGAGGTGCGCCGATCAGGCGCGACACCGTGTGGCGCTCCATGTACTCGGACATGTCGAAGCGGATGAGCTCGACGCCAAGCGCGAGCGCGAGCTGGCGCGTGACTTCGGTCTTGCCGACGCCGGTCGGGCCCGCGAACAGGAACGAGCCCACGGGCTTGCGCTGGTCGCCCAACCCCGAGCGCGACATCTTGATCGCGGCCGAGAGCGAGTCGATCGCGGGGTCCTGGCCGTAGATCACGAGCTTCAGGTTGCGCTCGAGGTTCCGGAGCACTTCCTTGTCGGAGCTCGAGACCTGCTTGGGCGGGATGCGCGCGATGCGGGCGACCACGGCCTCGACGTGCTCGACGGTGACGCGGCTCGCCCGCGTGCCGATGGGCTGCAGGCGCAGGTTCGCGCCCGACTCATCGACCACGTCGATGGCCTTGTCCGGGAGGTGGCGGTCATTGATGTAGCGCGCGGCGAGCTCCGCGGCGGCGGTCAGCGCCGCCTCGTCGTACTTGATGCCGTGGTGCTCCTCGAAGCGCGACTTGAGTCCCTTGAGGATCTCGATGGTCTCGGGGATCGAGGGCTCGACGACGTCGATCTTCTGGAAGCGCCGCGCGAGCGCGTGGTCCTTCTCGAAGATGCCGCGGTACTCGTTGTAGGTGGTCGAGCCGATGCAGCGCAGCTCGCCATTCGCAAGCACGGGCTTGATGAGGTTCGATGCGTCCATGACGCCACCGGAGGCCGCGCCCGCGCCGATCACGGTGTGGATCTCGTCGATGAAGAGGACCGCGCCCGGGATCTTGCGAAGCTCGGTGAGCACGCCCTTCAGGCGCTTCTCGAAGTCACCGCGGTACTTCGTGCCCGCGATCAGGGAGCCCATGTCGAGCGAATAGATCGTGCAGTCGGTGAGGACATCGGGGACCTTGCCCTCGACGATCATGCGCGCGAGCCCCTCGGCGATCGCGGTCTTGCCGACGCCGGCCTCGCCCACGTAGAGCGGGTTGTTCTTGCGGCGCCGGCACAGGATCTCGATGGTCCGTTCGACTTCGAGCTTGCGCCCGATCAGGGGATCGATGCGACCGTCGCTCGCGAGCTTGTTGAGGTTCGTGCAGTACTTGTCGAGCGCACTCCCCTGCGCCTCGCCCTCGGTGCGCTCGGCGGCCTCGGGGTTCGATGCCTCGTCCTTGTCGCCGCCCTCGTCCTTGATCTTGGAGAGGCCGTGCGAGATGAAATTGACGACGTCGAGCCGGGCGACGTCCTGCATGCCGAGGAGGTACGCCGCGTGCGACTGCTTCTCGGAGAAGATCGCGACCAGCACGTTGCCGACGGTCACTTCCTTCTTGCCGCTCGACTGGACGTGGAACACCGCGCGCTGCAGCACCCGCTGGAAGCCGAGCGTCGGCTGGACCTCGCGGTCGTCCTCGGGGCCGAGCTTCGGGGTGGTGTCGGCGACGAAGGCCTCGAGGTCGCGCCTGAGCTTCACGAGGTCGGCGCCGCAGGCGCGCAGGATCTCGCGGACGCGGGGCGTGTCCAGGATGGCGAGCAGCAGGTGCTCGACCGTCATGTACTCGTGGCGCGCGTCGCGCGCGCCCTGGAAGGCATTGTTGAGGCAGAACTCGAGTTCGCTGGACAACACGGGTGTCGGTCCTTGGGTTAGCTGGCTTCTTCCATCGTGCACAGGAGCGGGTGCTGGTGCTGCCGCGAGTAGGCCGTTACCTGGGCGACCTTGGTCTCGGCGATCTCGAACGTAAACACCCCGCAGACCCCCCGGCCCTTGGTGTGCACCTCGAGCATCACCCGGGTCGCCTTGACCCGGTCCATTCCGAAGACTTTCTCGAGCACGTCGACCACGAACTCCATGGGAGTGAAATCGTCATTCAGCAGCAATACTTGAAAGAGCGGCGGACGCTTGAGGCGGGGCGCGGCCTCCTCCACCACGAGGCTGTGCCCGGACTCGTGCCGGACGTCGGGACTTTGCGGCGAATCGGGGTCCATGCGCTCGGGGCCACTTCACGTCTGCGGCGACCCGGGGGAGGTCGCTCCGAGCCTTTATAGGGTCGGGAGGCCTCCAAGACAAGTCATAACCCACGGATTTGTATTGACTGTCGCAGTGCGGCAGCGCCCATCTTGCTTGTGACCGTCAAGGGCCTCCCCGTATCATCGGCGGATGGGAAGAGCGCGAGATCGCGGGCGAAGGGGCCCGGCGGTGGGCGTCCGGGCGGGCGGGCGGTGAGTCCCGTGGGCGACTTGCCGGGCCGCGTCCGCGGCTTCGTCGCACCGGGTGGCGCGGCGGCCTCCGGCCTCAAGGCCCAGGGACCCCAGGCGCTCGTCCTCGTCGGTGCCGCCCTCCTCGCCGCCCAGCTCGGCCTCCTCGTCTGGCACTTCGTGCCGGGCGCCCACAAGACAGCCATCGTGCCGACCTCCGCCGTCCCCGTCCACGCCCGCGCGGACGTCAACGAGATCCTGGCCGCGCACCTGTTCGGCTCGGCCGAGGTCGCGCCCGTGAGCGGCGAGGATGCACCGCGCACCCGGGTCGCCCTCATCCTCGCGGGCACGCTCGCGGTCTCGGACCCGACGCAGGGGCTCGCGATCGTCGGCGAGACGGCGCAGAGCGGGCGCCTGTACGCGGTCGGCGCCATGCTGCCGGGCGGGGTCAAGCTGCACGAGGTCTACACCGACCGCGTCGTGCTCGATCGCGACGGCAACCTCGAGACGCTGCCCATGCCCCGCCAGCTCAACGGCGGCAAGGGGGCGGCCGCGATGTCGCCGCCCGCCACCGTTGGGGAACCCGGCATCGCCGAGAACGTCCAAAAGCTGATTGCCCAGGGTCCCGAGGTCATCGGTGAGATTTTGCGCCCCATGCCGATGTACGCCGGCGGCCAGCTCAAGGGCTTCCGGGTCTTTGCGGGACGCGATCGCACGAAGTTCGCGAAGCTCGGGCTTCACGCCGGCGATGTCGTGACCCAGATCAACGGGGTGCCCTTGAGCGACGCGCAGCGTGGCATGGAGATCCTGCGTGGCCTCGGCAACGGCGGCTCCGCGCAGGTGACCATCGAACGCGGCGGCGCGACGACGCAGCTCACCATCGATGCCTCCCAGCTCGGCGGGCTCGCCCAGCCGACCGCCGAGTCCGCGGCGCCGGAACCGCCGCCTCCCGCGAACAACGAGTGACGACTCCCTTCAACTGCGACGGGCCGCGGGCCCTCCTTCCGAGCACGCGCATGAATACCAGACTCGCCCTCACCTTCCGCCGACGCTGCGCGTTCCTCGCAGGGGCACTCCTCCTCGCGAGCGTCGCGCTCGGCGCCGAACCGCGCCCGCCGGCGAGCGATCCGCGTTCGCAGGCGATGATCACGCCGAACTACAAGGACGCGGACCTCGGCCAGATCGTCGAGGCGGTCACGCAGATCACGGGCAAGACCTTCATCATCGACCCGCGCGTCAAGGCGCAGGTGACGATGCTCTCCTCGACGCCGATGAGCCCGGCGGCGTTCTACGAGGCGTTCCTCTCGATCCTGCAGGTGCACGGCTTCGTCGCGGTGCCCTCGGGCGGGATCTACAAGATCGTCCCCGACGCGAACGCGCGCCAGATGCCCTCGGACGACCTGCCCGACCACGTGAACGCGGGCTCGGATGAGATCGTGACGCAGGTGGTCGCGCTCAAGAACGTCAGCGCGGCGCAGCTCGTGCCCATCCTGCGGCCCCTGATCCCGCAGTACGGCCACCTCGCCGCCTACCCGGCCGGCAACGTGCTGATCATTTCCGATCGCGCCAACAACGTGAACCGGATCCTGCGCATCATCGAGCGCATCGACCAGGGGAGTGACGATGAGATCGAGGTCATCCGCCTCGAGCACGCCTCGGCTGCCGAGATCGTCAGGGTCGTCAACACGCTGAACCAGGGCGCGGGCGGCGCCGAGGGCGGCGGCGCGCAGGTGAAGCTCATTGCGGATGAGCGCACCAACAGCGTGCTGATCAGCGGCGAGAAGACGCAGCGCCTCCGGCTGCGCGCGCTCGTCGCCCACCTCGACACGCCGCTCGAGCGCGGTGGCGGCACGGTCGTTCGCTACCTCAAGTACGCCGACGCCGACAAGCTCGCGAAGGCCCTGAAGGACCAGGTGCAGGCCGCGAACGCGGCCGCGGGCGCGGGCGGCGGCGCCGCGGCGGCCGCCGCCGGTGCCCAGGCCCAGCAGGACAAGAGCACGACCATCTGGGCGGAGCCGACGACGAACGCGCTCATCGTCACCGCGTCGCCGAAGCAGATGCGCCAGATCATGGACATCGTCGACCGGCTCGACATCCGCCGGCCGCAGGTCCTCGTCGAGGCGATCATCGTCGAGATCTCGGGCCAGAAGGAGTCCGACCTCGGCGTCAACTGGCTGCTCGATGGCAACGGCAACAACGTCGGGGCCGGCGGCTTCGTCTCCGCGATCGGCGGCACCAGCATCGCCGACATCGCCGGCGCCGTCACGAACACCGCCGCGATCACGGCGGCGGCAGTCCCGACGGGCACCACGTTCGCGCTCGGCCGGCTCGCGAAGACGGGCACGGACTTCGCGGCGATTCTGCGCGCGGTGAATGGCGTCTCGAACACGAACATCGTCTCGACGCCGAGCGTGACGACCCTCGACAACCAGGAAGCGACGATCAAGGTCGTCTCGGAAGTCCCGTTCCTCACCGGCTCCTACGCGAACACCACGACCTCGACCGGCACCGGCACCGCCGGCGTCGTGAACCCCTTCCAGACGATCACCCGCCAGGACGTCGGCACGATTCTCAAGATCACGCCGCAGATCACCGACGACGCGACGATCCTGCTCAAGATTGACCAGGAAGTCTCGAGCATCGCGCAGGGCACCTCGGGCGCGGTCGACCTCATCACCAACAAGCGCCAGGTGTCGACGCGCGTGCTCGCCGGCGACGGGCAGATCATCGTGCTCGGCGGCCTCATCGAGGACAACCTGCTCGAGGGCGAGCAGAACGTGCCGTTCCTGTCGAAGATCCCGCTGATCGGGCAGCTGTTCCGGGTCCGCAACACGACGAAGACGAAGACCAACCTGCTGATCTTCCTGCGCGCCAAGATCCTCGTCGACGATGCGCAGATCGCGACCGAGACGGAAGCGAAGTACAACTACGCGCGTGCGATCCAGCGGAACCGCGGCAAGGGCAATGCGCAGCTCCTGCCGGGCGAGCACCAGCCGACGCTCCCGGACTTGAACTCCCTCGCGCCCTCGGCGCCGCTCACCGTGATGCCGAAGTCGGGCGCGCGGATCGGTGGCGGCACGACCCCGCTGCCGGATGCCACGGCGACGCCGCTCGCGCCGCCCGTGGCCGA
>CAYNCY010000279.1:2242-5377 GCA_964395195.1 uncultured Steroidobacteraceae bacterium | reverse complement strand
CTTGGGTCCCCGGCCCCACTTCTCGCCACTCGAGACGAGTTCGAGCTCGACGACGCCCTTCGCACCGAGTTCCACCTCGAGGTTGCCATCGGTGTCCTGGCCCGCTTCCGGGAGCAGCACGCCGACGCAGTTCTTGAGCTGGGCAAGGATGTCGGGCGTCCCGACGATCTCACCGAAGTGCGGCGAGGCGATCTCTTCCTCGCCCTCGCACACAAGCACGAGATTGACGGGCAGCTTCTTGCCCGTGGCCTTAAAGGCCATCAATGCGCTCAAGAAAGCGTTCTGCGGTCCCTTCTGGTTGACCGCGCCGCGGCCCATGCAAACCGTGCCGAGGCCTTCCTTCGGTACGAGTCGGCCCTCGAGCGGCGGCGAGCTCCACTCGGACGGTACGAACTGTTTGACGTCGTACATGAAGTACACGGCGACCGTGGTCTTCGCGCCGGCGTCGAGCTTGCCGAACACTCCCGATTTGCCTGCGGTGGGCACCAGGCGCACGTCCGTGAAGCCCGCCTGCTCGGCGAGCTTCGCCATGTACTCGGGGCCTTCGGGGTAGTTGCGGTTCTCGGCGGCGATCGAGGGGAGCGCGATCCAGTCCTGCAGGCGCTTGACGTTCTCGGCATGCATCTTCGGGATCTGCGCGAGTACCGCGGCCTTGTCCGATTTGCTCGTGCCTGACGCCGCGTACGCGGCCATCGGAGCGGCCACGAGCACGGCGCCCGCCACCGATCCCTGCACGAAATCGCGGCGACTAAGGCCCTTGTCGACTGAGTCAGTCATTCCCCTCTCCTCTCTCACGTGGATTGATCGATGGGTGCAGGTCACGATCGCGCGGTGTGCGCGAGTCCGCCTACGGTGCGATGTCGGGGTTGTACCAGTCCACGACGTCGATGAAGTCGGTGATTTCCAGCATGTCGCGGCCCACGAAGCGGATCGTGTGCGAGTCGATGCGCTGCACGGTCCTGAGATAGCTCAGGATCTCGGCCGGCATGTAGTTCTTGAACGTCAGTTCGAGCGTCACCGGGTGCGCGAGCGTGTACGGGTGGTGGCGCGGGGAGCGGGCCAGGGCCGATTTCACGCCCGCGTAGATGCGCTCGCACGAGGCGGCGGGCGTCAGCGTTTCGGCGGAATGGAATCCGAGCGAAGTCTTGGTCGTGACAGTGTCGATGTCGCCGAGCCGTCCCCTGATCTCGGCGACCGCCGCGTCGTCGCCCGAGGCGAATACGACCGGAACGCCGAAGTCACCGGCATAGGCGGCGTTCAGTTCCGCCTCGGTCACGGCGTTACCGTTGAGCGCGAGGCGCGCGAAGTGGGCGCTCGAGATCGTGTGTGCACGGACGCCCTTGGCATTCGTCGTCGAGGAGTGATAGCCGACGAATACCGCCGCCGTGAAGCTGGCATCGAGTCCCGCCATCATCGCGCCGTGCCGCGGCCAGGAGCGCACGATCCGGACGTCGCTCGGAAAGAGGTCGATCAGGAGGTTCTCGCCATTCGCGTGCGAGTCGCTGACGACGATCTCCGTGGCTCCCGCATCCTTCGCCGCACGCACGGCCGCGAGCGCCTCGTCGGTCATGAAGCGCCGGAAGCGCTCGTACTCGAAGCCCGCCGGACTCAGTTGGTCGGCCGTGACGACGCCCGCGACGCCTTCCATGTCGACGGACACGTAGACCTTGAGCGGAGCGGCTGGCGGGGCTGCGTCGGCGGGCGCCGCCAGCGCCAGCATGGCAGCGCCGGTGAGAGCGAAGAGCCAGCGCCCGGCGCGAGCAGCACTCGATCGGGCCGCGACGTTCGTGTTCAAAGGCAATTCCCCTCGTTCAGGTCGGCATCTGGCGATGCGCACCCGGGTAGCGCGAGCGCTCGGACGCGCGTGCGATTGGGCGGCGGGCGCCGTGCGACTCGGCGCCATCGTCATTCTAACCGGCGTAGTGAGGCGCATTCGCGCGGCGGCGAGCGGCACGCGCGGGAGGAAATCCGGTGACGGTGCCCGGCGCTGACGTGTCGACGCGCTCGCATTGCTGCACCGCGCGAACGAGGGTTGCCGGGTCATCGCCGCACTCGTTCGCGCCTTGACATCGTCAGAATTATGTCAGACTTTGTGCCGGTCTCAACTTTCCGAGCACCGAGATGGCAGCAGTGTGCCCGCCGACGGGTCGTCAGTTCGCGTCTCCGGTGAGGCGCCGGCCGATTTGCGTGCCGACTCATGTCTGAATCGGAAGCGCCCGCGCCACCGGCCCGTCGGCCACTTCAACTGCACGCGCTGGTTCCCGTCGCGATCGGCGCCAGCGCGTTTTTCGTCGACCTCAAGACTCCCGACAATGTCGCGGACGGCTTCCTCTATGTCCTCGCGGTCCTCGCGTGCGTGTGGGTGCCCGGGCTTCGGGCGGCGATATTCACGGCGGCCGGACTCATGGTCCCGATGGTGATCGGCTTCCTGGCATCCCCTCCCCCGACGTCCTTCTGGGAAGGCGCGCTCGATCGCGTGCTCGGTGCCGCGGTCGTCTGGTTCACGGCGGTGGTCGTTTGGCGGAATGCGCGCCTCGTCCGCGACCGCGACCGTACGCTCGGACAGCTGCGTGGCCTGCACGGTGCGGCGGAGCGCGCCGCGAGTGCGGAGCGCGTCGAACTCTCTCGCTGGCTCCACGAGGGGCTGGCGCAGGAGCTCGCGGCCGTTGGCTGGGGTCTCGATCGACTGACGCGCGAGGTCCTGCCCCACGAGGCGATCCAGGCCGAGTCGGGCGAGCTGCGCGTGATCGTCAACCAGGCGCTCGATACCGTGCGCGGCAAGGCCGGTGAACTCAGGGACGGCGAAGCCGGCGCGGGCGTCCGACTGGTGACGCAACTCGAGCAGTACATCGCCTCGTTCCGGACCCGGACCGGCCTCGGTACGGCCGTCAGCGGCATCGCCTGTCTCAGCGCCCTGCCCTCGACGCACGCGACGCTGTGCTTCAAGGTCGTGCAGGAAGCATTGACGAACGTGGCCAAGCACGCGTGCGCCAGCATGGTCTGGCTCGAGTTTCGCGAGGGCGAGAGCGCGTTTCATGTCTGCGTCACGGACGATGGCTGCGGGCTGGCAGCCGGCGCGCGCCAGAAGCCCGACTGCCTCGGCCTCATCGGTCTCGCGGAGCGGCTCACGGCCAT
>CAYNCY010000279.1:0-2142 GCA_964395195.1 uncultured Steroidobacteraceae bacterium | reverse complement strand
CCCTTCGAGGCGCGGGCACTTGCTGACATGAATGCCGGCAAGGTGAGCGCCGCGCTCTTTGCGGGCGTGTCGGACATGCGCCTCCTCGAGCTGACCAAGGACGGGATTCATGCCGCCCGTGAATTCGCGCCGGGCGAAGCGCTGGCCGATTACGAACGGCAGGTGGCCGAGCTCAAATCCCTGGTTGCGACGCACCTCGCCGCTTCCGGCCGCACTCCCCGCGAGATCCACGCCGCCGGACGTCATCACCACACGGCTGCGGTGTTTTCGATCGAGGGTGGCGACTTCATCGAAGACCGTCTCGATCGCGTGCACACGGCGTTCGCGGACGGCGTCCGCGCCATCACGATCGTGCACTACCACGTGAACCAGATCGGCGACATCCAGACGGCGCCGCCGGTGCACAACGGGCTCACGGACCTTGGCAGGTCGATCGTTCGGGAGATGAACTCGGCCGGCATCGTCATCGACCTCGCGCACGCGAGCTTCGAGGTGTGCAAACACACCCTCGAGGCATCATCGCGCCCGGTGATGTTGTCGCACACGAACCTCGTGACTCCCACGGTGCAGCATCCGCGTCTCGTCACGGTCGAACACGCGCGGCTCGTCGCGTCGGCCGGCGGCATCATCGGCTCGGTTCCCTCGGGAATCGGCCAGACGACGTTCGCGGAGTACGTCGACTCCATCCTGAGGCTGGTGGACGCGGTGGGCGTCGATCACGTCGCGATCGGGACCGACATGGATGCGAACTATCGCCCCATCCTGCGCAACTACCGTGACTGGCCGCTGATACCGGCGGCGCTGCTCGCGCGCGGCGTGGACGAGCCCTCAGTGGCCAAGATCATGGGCGGAAACTTCCTCAGGGTCTTCGAGGCCGTGCTCGCGCGCCGCTAGGCGCCGTACCGGGCGCTGATCAAGGCCGTTTCACAGGGCGGCGGGAAGAATCTTCTCGACCAGCAGCCGGTCTGTCAGCTGGCCGGCGCCCGGAACCCTGAAGTTAGTGGTCGTTACCACGACGACCAACTGCTCCGCAGGGAAGACGTAGACCTTGTTGCCGCCGGTGCCGTACATCGCGAAGCACGGAAAGGCGCGATCGGCGACATGGAACGTCTGGAGCCACCAGAGGTACCCGTAGTCGACGTCGTCGCGCGCGTGGGCCTGCGGACTCGTGGACTGCTTGACCCATTCGGCCGACACGACGCGCCGGCCCTGCCACACGCCGCCATCGAGATAGAGCTGCCCGAGCTTGGCGAGGTCGCGGGTCCTGAGCTTGAGGCCACCGCCCGTCATCGCGGTGCCGAGCGGCTGGAACTGCCAGCCGACGCTTGAGATCCCGAGAGGCCTGAACAGCGCCTCGTCGGCAAAGTCGGGCAGACGGCGCTGGGTCGCGCGCTCGAGCAGTGGTCCGAGGGCCGTCACGCCGGCCGTGCAGTAGCTCCAGCTGCGACCGAAGGGGGACTTGGCTGGCGCATCGACCCAATCCGGGAAGCCGCGGATCGGAAGGCCCAGGGCGAAGCGCGTCCAGTCCTCGACCAGGTACATGCGCTCCTCATTGCCGCGCGAGAAACTGTTCTCGTCATCGCATTCGAGCAGCGAACTCATCGTCAGGAAGTCCTTGACCGTGATTGTTGCCTTGCGCGGGTCGGGGTTCTCGAGCGGTAGTTGGTCCCCAAAGAAATCGAGGATCCGGGTGTCGGCGCCGTGCAGGTACCCGCGGTCGATCGCGATCCCGACCAGCATTCCGGTGATGGTCTTCGTCGCCGACCGCGTATTGCGGAGCGCGTCCGCCCCGCCGTCGTCAAAATAGCGCTCGAACCCGACGCGGCCACCCCGGGCGATGAGGACGCTGGTGACCTGCTTGAAGTCCCCGCGACCGATCGCCTGCTCCATTTCGAGGAGCCGTTCGTGCGAGAGCCGGGCCGCCTCGGGCGCGACGACGGGCGGATCGGCGGCGCTGGCCGCCGCGATGCTCATGGATACGGCCGCAACCACGGAGAGGGTCGTGCGCAAGAACACCTTCATCGTGGAATGCTCCGTCCAGACGTCGTTACTCCGGTCAAAAGAGGTTGGCTTGACGGCGGTGGCGCGTCTTGCAGATTTGAAACATCCGGCGGGCCCTGGCTATCGCGTCAGGCGGCGGTA
>CAYNCY010000278.1:0-5378 GCA_964395195.1 uncultured Steroidobacteraceae bacterium | reverse complement strand
TCGAACGAGTCCGCTTTTCCAAACCCTGGGCCAAACGCCTGGGGTTTTTTTTCGCCCGCGCGCCGTCAGCCGATCGTCTGAGGCCGCTTGATAGCATGGCGCGGTGAGCGTCCAGGACCATTTCTCGGCGCAGGCGGCCGAGTACCGCCTATACCGTCCCACCTATCCGCCCGCGCTTGCGGAGCATCTCGCTCGGCTCGCGCCCGGCCGCGCGCTCGCGCTCGACGTCGCGACCGGCAACGGGCAGGCCGCGGTCGATCTCGCGCGGCATTTCGAGCGGGTGCTGGCGGGGGAGCCGAGCGAGCGGCAGCTCGCCGCGGCCGCGCCGCACCCGCGCGTGACGTACGTGCGGCACGCCGCGGAGGTCCTGCCGATCCGCAGCCACGTCGCCGACCTCGTCGCGGTCGCGCAGGCGGCGCACTGGTTCGACCTCGACCGATTCTACGCCGAGGCGCGCCGCGTCCTTAAGGCCGACGGGCTGATCGCGCTCTGGACGTACTCGCTCTTTCGCGTCGAGGCGACGACCGACGCGATCGTCGAGCGCTTCTACCGCGAGCGCGTCGGTCCCTACTGGCCGCCCGAGCGGCGCCTCGTCGATGCGCACTACCGGACGCTGCCCTTCCCGTTCGAGGAACTGCCGCCTCCTGAGCTCGAGCTCGAGGTCGACTGGCCGCTCGCGGCGCTCATCAGCTACATCGGCACCTGGTCGGCCGTCGGGCGCTTCCGAAGTGCCACGGGGGAGGACCCTTTGCCTGAGATTGCCTCCGGACTCAAGTCCCATTGGCCGCCCGGGGGCACCCGCAAAATTCGGTTCCCCATCCACTTGCGCATCGGCCGGGTGCAGCCCATATAGTGCCTTGGACGGCCCCGGGCGCCGTAAGGAGTTGCCATGCGATCAATCGTGCGTGCTTTTGGGTGGCTGTCGGTACTCGCGCTCAGCGTGATGATGTCGGGCTGCGGTTACAACCAGATCCAGACGCTGGATGAGGGGACGAAGACCCAGTGGGCGGAGGTGCTCAACCAGTACCAGCGCCGCGCGGACCTGATCCCGAACCTCGTCAAGACCGTCGAGGGCTTCGCGGCGCAGGAACGAGCCGTGCTCATCGGCGTCACCGAGGCGCGCGCCAAGGCGACCCAGATCAAGGTCGACGCGAACGACGCGGCCTCGCTCGCCAAGTTCCAGCAGAGCCAGGGCGAACTGTCGTCCGCGCTGTCGCGACTGATGGCGATCACCGAAAACTATCCGCAGCTGAAGTCCAACGAGAACTTCATGGCGCTGCAGACGCAGCTCGAGGGCACCGAGAACCGGATCACGGTGGCGCGCAATCGCTACATCACGTCCGTGAACGACTACAACGTCAAGGTGCGAAGCTTCCCCGTGAACCTGACGGCGATGATGTTCGGCTACAAGGTGAAGCCGAATTTCACGGTCGAGAACGAGGCTGCGATCTCGAAGGCCCCGACCGTCGACTTCAACACGGCCCCGGCACCCGCGGCCAAGCCGACCGGCTGACCGAGCCGATGCGCGGGCTCCGGCCAGCGTTTCTCGCGGGCGCCTGTGCGTTCGTGCTCGCGCTCACCGCTGCGGTGGGCGCGCGCGCGGACGTCGCGGTGCCGCCCGTGGCGCGGGTTACCGACCTCACGCAGACCTTGAGCGCCGTCCAGCTCTCGACGCTCGAGGCCCGGCTCAAGGAGTTCGAGGCGCGCAAGGGCAGCCAGATCGCGGTGCTGATCGTGCCGACGACGGAGCCCGAGGACATAGCTCAGTTCGGCATCCGGGTCGCGGATGCGTGGAAGCTCGGCCGCAAGGGCATCGACGACGGCGCGATACTCCTGGTCGCGCTCAACGACCACCGGGCCCGCATCGAAGTGGGGCGCGGACTCGAGGGCGCGATCACCGATCTCGATGCGGGGCGCATCGTCACCGAGATTCTGAGGCCGCGCTTTCGGGCCGGCGACGTGTACGGCGGCGTGAGCGCCGCCCTCGACAAGCTGATCGGACTCACCGACGGCGAGCCGCTGCCGCCGCCCGCACGCAGCGCGCCGCGCCGCGGCGGCAGCCTGCAGGGCCTCCTGCCGATTCTCGTCATCCTCGGCATCATCGCGGGCCCGATCCTGCGCGGCGTGCTTGGGCGGCCGCTCGGCGCGGTCGCGACCGGCGGGCTCGCCGGCTTCCTCGCCTGGCTCGTGCTCGGCGTCCTCGGCTTCGCGGCGCTCGCCGGCATCGCGACCTTCCTCTTCACGCTCCTCGGCGGCCTCGGCGGCGGGCGCACCGGCGGCTTCGGCGGCGGCTTCGGCGGCGGATTCGGGGGCGGAGGTTTTGGCGGGGGCGGCGGCGGCGGAGGCTTCAGCGGCGGCGGTGGCGGCTTCAGTGGCGGCGGCGCCTCGGGGAGCTGGTAGGCCATGAACCGCATCGGTCGCCTGTTCCGGCACCTCTTCGAGACCCACTTCCTGACGCACCGGCGCTTCCCGTCGGCGGTGCTCGATCGCATCGAGTCGGCGGTGCGCGCGGCCGAGGCGAGCCACGCGGGCGAGCTTCGGATCGTGATCGAGACCGACCTCGACGCCTGGTCGATCCTCGGCGGCAAGGCCCCGCGGCAGCGCGCGATCGAGGTGTTCGCGGGATTCCACGTCTGGGACACGGAACTCAACAACGGCGTATTGCTCTACATTCTGTGTGCCGACCAAACCGTCGAGATCGTGGCCGACCGCGGCTTCAACCCGCTCGTGACGGCGGCGGAGTGGCGTAAGGTATGTCAGGCGATGGAGACAGAGTTCCGCGCCGGACGCTGGGCCGAGGGGGCACTCGCGGGCGTCTCGGCGGCGGCGGATTTGATGGGCCGGCATTTCCCCGGCTCTGCCCGGAGCGGCAATGAACTGCCCGACCGTCCCGTACTCCTTTAAGACGCTCGCCCGCATCGTGGCGGGCGCTGCCGTCGTGGTCGCGGCAGGCTGCTCGCTGCTGCATCCGCAACCGGCACCGCCGCCGGCGCCGGAGCCGGCTCCGGCCGTCGTGGTGCCCGAGCGCGCGCGCGCTCAGGCGACGCACCGCTTCGAATTCGATCCCGCCAAGGACGACGTCGTCGGGGTCGTGCAGAGCACGGTGATCGGCAAGGACGACACGCTCCCCGACGTCGCGCGACGCTTCAACGTCGGCTACGAGGACATGGTGCGCGCGAACCCGGGCGTCGACCCGTGGCTGCCGGGCGTGGGACGCGAGGTCGTCGTGCCGACGCGCTTCGTGCTGCCGGATGCGCCGCGCGAGGGCGTCGTCATCAACGTCGCGGCGATGCGCCTCTACTACTTCCCGAAGCGCGAGAAGGGCCAGCCGCAGGTCGTGATCACGCACCCGATCGGCATCGGCAAGGTCGGCTGGCAGACGCCCGAGGGCGTCACCAAGATCGTCGCGCGCGTCAAGGATCCGGTGTGGGTGCCGCCGGTGTCGGTGCGCAAGGAACACCTCGAGGATGGCGACGTGCTGCCGCCGAAGGTTCCGGCCGGCCCCGACAACCCGCTCGGCGCCTACATGTTCCGCCTCGGCTGGCCGAGTTACCTGATCCACGGCACGAACAAGCCCTACGGCGTTGGCATGCGCTCGAGCCACGGTTGCGTCAGGCTCTACCCCGAGGACATCTCGATCCTCTACGAGACCGTGCCGATCGGCACGCCCGTCAGGGTCGTCAACCAGCCGTACGTGCTCGGCTGGCACGGCGATGAGCTCTACGTGCAGGTTTACGGCGCGCTCGAGGACGACAAGCGCGCGTGGCAGCACGGCCCGAAATCGCTGCTCAAGAAGGCGGGCAAGACGCCGCTTTGGACGCGCATCCGCGCGCGCGACGGTGACGTCGACTGGGAGCGCGCACGGCTCCTGTCCGAGGCGCCGCGCGGCGTGCCGGTATCGGTGATGAAGCGCGACGCCGACTCGCTCGACTCCGTCGTCGCGAGCGCGAGCAAGGTGAAGAACGAGCTCCCCGATGGCGCGACCTGGGACGGGACGACGGGCCTGCTCGTCGATGAGAAGCAGTTCCAGGAAATGATCGGCGCGCGCGAACCGGCGCAGTCGCCAGTCGCGGCGCCCGCCGCGGCGACACCGGCGACGCCCGTGACACCGCCGCAGGGTTCCGCGCAGCACTGAGGCGGCACGGGGAGCTTCAGCCCCTCACCAGTACTCGTCGCCGTCCTTCTGGTGCGAGGCGACGGCGACGATGCCGGTCGCCGTCGCGCAGAACCGCCCGTTCGCGTGCAGCTCCGCCTCGACGAACACGAGGTGCGGCGTGCACTTGACCGCGACGCCGAGCACTTCGAGCGGGGCCTCGATCGCCGGCCGCATCAGCTTGATCGAGAGCTCGACGGTGCCAGCGCGCCGGCCCGAGAGCGCAAGCGTGCCTGCCATGCCGAGCGCGGCATCCATGAGTGCCGCGATCACCCCGCCGTTGACCGCGCGGGTGCCCAAGCCACCGAGGTGCTGCTCGCCGACCGTCGGCAGGACGAGTCGCACGACGGCGGGATCGCTCAAGTCGATGTGCGCGCCCATCAAGCCCATCGCGGGTTTGCTGTTCAGGCGCTCCTGCCAGCCCTGGCGCGCCGCGGCATCGAGCGGGATCGGCTGCGCACGCAGCCGGATGGAATCCATGATCGAGCTCGTCGCCACGCGCGTACCTCGTAAGGAGTGCGCACCATCATAGGCGAAGGGCTTGTCATACACCCGTCATGCCGACCCGCTACCGTGCGCCCGTTGTGGCCGCCGGCGAGGTCCCGTGCGCATCCTGATGGTCTCGGACGTGAGCTTCCCTCGGGTCAACGGAGTCTCGACCTCCATCGAGACGTTCAGGCGCAGCCTCGCCGAACTCGGCCACGCCAGCACGCTGATCGCGCCGGCGTACCCGGCCGCCTCGGCGGATGCGGCCGACGTGATCCGCGTTCCATCGCGCGGCGTGCCGCGCGATCCCGAGGATCGCCTGATGAGTCGCCGGCGCGTCCTCGCGCTCGCGGCCCGGCTTGCGCAGGAACGCTTCGATCTCGTGCACGTGCACACGCCCTTCGTCGCGCACTACGCCGGCGTCGCGCTCGCCCGGCGGCTGGGGCTGCCGGTCATCGAGACCTACCACACGTTCTTCGAGGAATACCTGCACCACTACGTGCCGTTCCTGCCGCGCGCGGCGACCCGGCTGCTCGCGCGGCGGTTGAGCGTGAGCCAGTGCCGCGACGTCGCGGCGCTCGTCGTACCCTCCGCGCCGATGCTCGCGGCGCTTCGCGCCTACGGCGTGACCGCGCGCGCCGAGATCATTCCGACCGGCATCGACCTTGCGCGCTTCGCGGGCGGTGATGGCCAGCGCTTCCGGGCCGAGCACGGCATCGCCCCGGACCGCCCGGTGCTC
>CAYNCY010000277.1:0-5386 GCA_964395195.1 uncultured Steroidobacteraceae bacterium | reverse complement strand
CGAGCTGCGCGCGCCGGCTCCGGTTCGCGCCGGCTTCGAGTTCGTCTTCGCCGATGCCTGGCAGGCACCGTTCAAGGCGCAGAGCTTCGATGCCGTCGTGACGCCGTGGCTGGTCGACATCGTGGAGCTCGACTTCGCCGCGATCGCGGCGCACGTCAACCGGCTGCTGGCGCCGGGTGGCCGCTGGGTCAACTTCGGGTCCCTGGCGTTCCCATGGCGCCGGGCCGCGCTCAGGCTGAGCCGCGAGGAGCTCTCGCCGGTGCTCGAGGAGACGGGCTTTCGTCTCGAGTCGCTCAACGAGGCCGAGATCCCCTACATGCGCTCGCCCGCGAGCCGGCACTCCCGGCGCGAGGAGGTCCTGGTATTCGCGGCGACGAAGGCACGGCGCTCACCCCAGGAGCCCGCGCCGCCGGCGCTGCCGCCGTGGCTCGAGGCGCACAACCTGCCCGTCCCGCGCACGCCGGCCCTTGCCCTCGCCGGGGATGCGAGCCGCATCCAGGCCGTCCTGCTCGCTCTGATCGACGGTACGCGTTCGATTGACGAGCTCGTGCGGATGGTCAGCGAGCAGGGTCTCCTGCCCGCCGATCAGGCGCGCAGCGGCATTCGCGGACTGCTCGAGCGCCTGCATCTCAACGCCGAGAAAAGCTGACCGCGAGCGTGAACCGCATCACGCTGGCGGCACTCGCCGAGCGCTCTGTTTGTCGCCACGCAGCGACGAACCACCGGCAAAAACAGTCACAAAACGGTTTTGTGAAGCGGCCAACACTCTCCGCCTGCCACGCGCGTTGACACTGCCAATCGCGCGTGCGAGGTTTACAGAATCTGCCAAGGCAAACTCGTCGCGAGGCGAGGACGCAAAGCTTCCGGTCCGTAAACTGACGGACAGCGGGGTTGCCGCGGGTGTGTTCGACCGGGTCCGGTGTGCACACTTCGCGATGACCACAATCGTGCGCGACGCGCGATTTGCGGGCGCTGCCTGGGGCTCGGGAATCGGGAGTGCATGGTCGCCGTGGTTCAGCGTGGAATCTCGATTCGTCGAACGTCGACCCTGGCGTTGCTCCTACTTGCATTCGCTTTCGTCGTGAGTGCGCCGGCGAGCGCGGTCGACCGCGCCGCTCACCATCCGCTGCTCGGCCAGCCCGCCCCCGAACTCATCGAGCGAATGTTCACGGGGCAGAGCCGGAACTTCCGCCTGTCCGAGCGACGCGGCGAGGTTGTCGTCGTCGGCTTCTGGACCAGCTGGTGCGGATCGTGCCGGTCGTACCTCGAGCGCCTCGGCAAGCTCGATGCGACCTACGCGAGCGCCGGGCTCGTCGTCGTTGGCGTCAGCCTCGATGACAAACCGGCCAAGGCCGCGGACCTGACGCACGCGCTCGGCGTCAAGTTTGGCAACGTTTTTGATTCGGAGAAGGTGCTCGGCCGCCGCTTCCAGGTGAGCGACGTGCCCCTGACCCTGCTGATCGACCGCAACGGCGTCGTGCGCTATGCGCACGGCGAGCTCGATTCCGCCGCGGATGCGGCGCTCGTGGTCGAGTTGCGGAAATTATTGGACGAGTGAGCCCAGGGAGTACGTGATGGACAGCCAGATTGCGGTGGCGATACTCGGCACGGGCGCAGGCCCGCGGCGACCGCGGACCGTTGACCGTACGCGCACGTCCTCCTGGGTGACTCGCTGGATTGGTTGGATCACCGGCGCGCTGTCGCGCACCTGACGCAGAAGGCCCCGACGATGGCAATCATCTCCTCTCGAAATTGGCTGGCACGCGCCCTGGTGGGCTGCGCGCTCCTGGTCGGTGCGGGGTTCGCCGCGGCCGACCCGCCGGCGACGCCCGCGCCCGCTGAGGCATCTGCCGCAGCAGCTCCGGCCGCGCCCGCCGCAGACGCACCGGCTGCCGGTGGCGGTGACTTCCGCAGCCTCGACGGCGACGTGCAGGGCCTCAAAAAGGAGGTTCTCGACCTCAACAAGGACCTGTTCCTGCTTGAGGAGGAGTTGCTGTTCCCCGCCAACACGCAGGTCGCCGTGTTCGTCTCGCTCGACGTCGGCACGTTCTTCGAGGTCGACGCGGTCCAGATCAAGCTCGACAACAAGGAAGTCGCCAATTATCTCTACACCGACCGCGAGGTCGAGGCGCTCAACCGTGGCGGCGTGCACCGGATCTTCATCGGCAACCTCAAGACCGGCAAGCACGAGCTCGTGGCGTTCTTCACGGGCAAGGGCCCGCACGAGCGCGACTACAAGCGTGGCGCGAACCTGAACTTCGAGAAAGGCGTCGGCGCCAAGTACCTCGAGCTCAAGATTTCCGATCGGCAGAGTGCCCAGCAGCCGGTGTTCACGATCAAGGAGTGGGAGTGATTCTAGGCCCTCGCCGGGGATCGGGCTCGCGGGGTGCCTTGCTGGCACTCGCGTGCGCGCTCGCCCTGGCACTGCCGGCCTCGGCCTTGCTCGCCAAGCAGAAATCCGACCCGACGCCGGGTGCGCTGCCACCCGTGAAGGTCCAGGACCTCTACTACGGCGACGTGCTCTTCTATTTCTTTCAGGACGACTACTTCGACGCGCTGACCCGCCTCACCGCCGCGCAGGACCGCAACCGCCTGCAGCACCATGCCGACGACGCGGAGCTGCTGCTTGGCGGGCTGTACCTGTCGGTCGGGCAGCACCGCGAGGCGGGCGAGATCTTCGCGCGCGTGCTCGATGGCAAGAACGTGCCGCCGGCGGTCCGCGATCGCGCGCGTTTCTTCCTCGGCAAGGTCTGGTACCTGCGTGGCTACCTCGACAAGGCGAGCGAAGTGCTGGCGGCCGCCGGTCGCGCAGGCCTGTCGCCGGAGATGGAGGCGGAGCGGCGCATGCTGCTCGCCCAGTCGCTGATGTTCCAGGGCAAGTACGAGGAAGCGATCCACTCCCTCGAGAACTGGAAGGGTCCGATCACCTGGCAGGCCTACGCCCAGTTCAACCTCGGCGTCGCCATGGTCCGGAGCGGCAGGCTCGAGCAGGGCGTGCATATGCTCGACACGGTCGGCCGGCTCGATCGCACGAACCGCGAGCTCGATGCGCTGCGCGACAAGGCCAACCTTGCGCTCGGCTACGCACTGCTGCAGGCGAACAAGCCCCTCGAAGCGCGTCCGGTGCTCGAACGCGTGCGCCTCGACGGCCCGCTCTCGACCAAGGCGCTGCTCGGCGTCGGCTGGGCCGAAAGTGGCGCCGAACAGTACCGCGCGGCGCTGGTCCCCTGGACCGAACTCCACGGCCGAAACCTCCTCGACTCCGCCGTGCAGGAAAGCTACCTCGCGGTGCCGTACGCGTTCGGCAAGCTCGGCGCCAACAAGCAGGCGGCCGACGCCTACGAGACGGCGATCCGCGAGTTCGCGGCCGAGAACGGTCGGCTCGATGAGTCGATCGCCTCGATCCGGAAGGGCGGGTTGATCGAGACGATCGTCAAGAACGAATCCAAGAGCCAGCTCGGCTGGTTCTGGCAGCTTGCGGCTCTGCCCGACGCGCCCGAATCGCGTTACCTCTTTCACCTGCTGGCGCGCAACGAGTTCCAGGAAGGCCTGAAGAACTACCGGATGATGCGCTACATGGAGCGGAACCTCGACGGCTGGGCGACCAGCGTCGATGCGTTCGACGACATGCTTGCGACGCGCCAGCAGCGCTACGCCGAGAAGATGCCGATCGTCGCCGAGAAGCTCGCCAGCGTCGATGTCGAGGAGCTGCAGCGCCGTCGCACCGAGTACGAGTCGCGCGTCGCCTCCGCCGAGTCGACGGGTGACCGTGCCGCGCTCGGTACGCCACGCGAACGCGAGGTGTGGTCGCAGGTCGGCGAGATGGAAGCGATGCTCGCGACCGCGGGCGATAACCCGGATGCGAACGAGGCGCGGGAGAAGCTGCGCCTCATCAAGGGCGTGATCTACTGGCAGATGAACGACGGCTTCAAGGCGCGCGCGTGGGCGGCCCGCAAGGACCTGCGCGAGGTGGCGCAGGCGCTGCGCGAGACCGAGAAGCGCTGGTCGCTGGTGCAGGAAGCGAAGACCGCGGTACCCGATCGCAACGGCGAGTTTGGTGAGCGCATCGCGGCGCTCAGGCCGCGCATCGGCGCGGCGCGCGTGCGCCTGACCGCGCTCGAGCATGCGCAGGCCGACTACCTTGCGGACATCGCCGTCAACGAGCTGAGCTCGCAGAAGGAGCGCATCTCGACCTACATGCTGCAGGCCCGCTACGCGCTCGCGACGATCTACGACCGCGCCGCCGCCGCCGAGCAGAAGGCGCCGGCCGCAGCGCCGGCACCGACGCCGGACGCGCCGAAATGAGCAATCTGCGCATCGCCGTTGCGCTCCTCTGCGCCGGTGCCCTCGGGGCGCCGTTCGCGGATGCCGCGACCAAGAAGGCGCCGACGATCGCTGACCTCAAGGACAAGCAGGTCGACGTGCGCCCGGACGATCCCGTGAGCGGCGGCACCGACCGCGCCCGCGCGAACTACGAGGAGTTCCTCAAGCTCGAAAAGGGCGATGCGGGTCTGAGGGCCGAGGCCATGCGTCGGCTCGGCGACCTCAAACTCGAGGCGGGTGAGCAGGACCGGATCGAAAAGGAACTCGCGCAGGGCTCGCCTCTCGACACGACCGACGCCATTCTTCTCTACACGAAGCTGCTCAAGGCCTATCCGACCTACGAGCGCAACGACTCGGTGCTCTACCAGCTGGCCCGCGCCTACGAGGCCGACCAGCAGGACGACAAGGCGCTCGCGACGCTCGATGAGCTCGTGCGCCGCTTCCCGCAGAGCCCGCACCGTGCCGAGGCGGACTTCCGCCGTGGCGAGGTGCTCTTCATGGCGCGCCGCTGGCCGGAAGCCACGAGCGCATATGCGAGCGTCATCGGCATCGGCCCGACCTCGGAGTTCTACGAGCAGAGCCTCTACAAGCACGGCTGGGCGCTCTTCAAGCGCGGTGAGTCCGAGGCGGCTCTCGACTCCTTCGCAAAGCTGCTCGACCGGCGCCTCTTGGATGCGAGCGGCAAGGAGCGCGACCTCGAGAACTTCACGCGACCGCAGCGCGAGCTCGTCGAGGATACGCTCAGGGTTTGCGCGATCACGTTCTCCTTTGACGAGGAAGCGAAGGGGATCGAGGCGTTCCTCTCCCGGCACGGGAACAAGCCCTATTCCCATCTTCTCTACGCGACGCTTGGCGACCTCTATGTCAGCAAGGAACGCTGGACGGACGCGGCGAACGCCTATCGGGCCTTCGCCAAGCGCGAGCCGAACCATGACAGCGCGCCGCTCCTGCAGATGCAGGCGATCGAGGCCTACAAGCGCGGTGGATTCGCCTCGCTCGTGCTCGACGGCAAGCGCGAGTACGTTCAGCAGTACCGGCTCGGCTCGACGTTCTGGGCGACTCG
>CAYNCY010000276.1:0-5396 GCA_964395195.1 uncultured Steroidobacteraceae bacterium | reverse complement strand
GGGGTTCGGATATTGTTCATGCGGCAGCGTGATGTTGAGTCCGATCGACTTGGCAAGATCGAGGTCCGTCGCCCAGAGCTCGAAGCTGTTGCAGGCATCGCCCGACGGTTCGACGAAAATGCTCGGCTTCACGCTTTCGAGCAGCCAGAGATCCGCGTTGGTGTTGTTGCCCTCGACCTGGTGACCGGCGGTTGCAACGCCCCAGAGGAAGCGGCGCGGGAACCTCACACCCGACGCTGTCGGGGTAGTCGCCTGGGCAGATGTCGCGCCGCCGGCGAGGCCGCCGAGCGCCGCGAGTGACACCGCCTGAAGAACGTCACGCCGGCTCAATCCGGATTTCGTCGTCACTTGGAGTCCTCCTGCAGGCAGGCGATGAGCGGCGCTCACCCAAAAGACAGGCCCTCGAACGCGAGGCTCCCCGACGCGAGGCCTGCCCAGAACCCCCGTGGCAACGCACGGTAGTCCGTAAACGACGCCGTCGCGAGTGGCAGGTTCCCGGGGATGTCCGCCGCGCAGCAGGTGATGAACATCGAGCGCATCGCGGCGCCGCGGGCCGCGAGCAGCCCCGCGTGGCTGTCCTCGAACACGACGGATTCGGCGGGCACTGCCCCGAGAACCTGCGCCGCGCGCAGGAAACCTTCCGGATCGGGTTTCCCCCTGGTAACCGAGTCCGCACCGATGCGCGCCTCCGGCGGCACGCACGCCTCGACCCCGAGACGCCCGGCAAAGTAGTTGATCACCGGGCGCGGGCTCGAGGAGACGATGGCCACCCGAAGTCCCGCCGCGGTGGCCGCGTGGATCGCCTCCGCCGCGCCCGGGATCGCCTTCGCGTCGGCGACCGCCTCGTTCCAGATCGAGAGCATCGTCGCCATCAGTTCGGCGACCGGGACGTCAATGCCGGTTCGCGCGCGAAGGGTCTGCGCGACGTGTGCCCAGGTCCGCCCGCGGGTCTCGCTGTGCGGCAACCGGAACCCGTTGACGCCGTACCGAGCTGCCGCCGCCTCGATCGCGACGTCAGTCTGCGTCTCCGTGTCGATGAGCGTGCCGTCCATGTCGAAGAGGGCGGCGCGAACCGGCGTCCTCGTGATCGCGCCCGATCGGTCCGCGGCGCGGGGTCGCTGGCTGTCCACGTTGAGTCTGCTGCCCCCTGGGGTCGACATCGGTCTGCGCACTCATTCTATCCGGTTGCGGACCGGTGTCGGTCCGGCAGCGGCTGTATCGAAAGGCGGGACGGTTCCGCCTGCCAAGTGAGGTTGCATCGCTACGAATCCCTCCCGCACCGCGGACCGGATCGCACAATCGCTGCGCTGACACACACCCGACCCGGGTCCGTCATTTGTCCGTAGCAAAACGTGTGCGTAATCCCCGCGCACACCGGTCGCGGGAGAGGTACATCCATGGCAGCTGGGCTGACAGAAATGCTGGGCCGTATTCGGAACGCCGGCGGAAAGACGACGGCGCCATCCGCCGCGAACGCCTATTCGATGGCCGACAACACCCTGGGACGAACCCACCGGACGATGATCCGCCTGCTCGAGATCGCTTCCGGGCAGCAGCGGCTGCAGGACCTCTACGAACGCTACCGGGCCGGGAGCCCGGACAAGGAAAACTTCTGGACCGACAGCATTCGCCTGTTCGGCATCACGGTGGACGTCGATGCCGGCGCCCTCGAGCGCGTGCCGCGAACGGGTCCCCTGATGGTGGTAGCGAATCACCCTTTTGGCGTCGTGGATGGGCTGCTGCTCTGCTGGCTGATCAGCCGCGTCCGCCCCGACTTCAAGATCATGCTGAACGACGGGCGCTACGTTCCGGAGATGGGCGAGCACGCGATTGCGGTCGATTCCTCGGGAACGAAGGAAGGTCAGCGGATCAACGTCGCGGCCCGTGCCGAGGCGCGCCGCACGCTCGAGCAGGGCCGCGTCCTGATCATTTTCCCGGCCGGGGGCATCTCGACGTCGCGCGACCCGTGGGGTCGCACGCCCGCGATGGACGTCGCGTGGCATCCCTTCGCCGCGCAGCTCCTGACTCGCACGCAGTGCCCCGTCCTTCCGGTCTGGTTTGCAGGCGAGAACGGCAAGCTCTTTCAGCTCGTGAGCCACCTAAGCCTCACGCTCCGCTGGGGCATGCTGATCGGCGAGAACATGCGCCGGATCCGACAGCCCATCCGGATGGTCGTCGGCGCGGCGATCCCGTTTGCGGACTTTCCGACCTCGGTCGATCGCGCCGCGCTGTCGCAGGAGCTCTGCAACCGCACGTACGCGCTCGGGAACATCGACGCATCGCTCCCGGGCGTCATCGGTGACTGGCCGGATGCGCTCAAGGCTTTCCGCGCGAAGGCGCCGGGACCGACCGACCGGAGCCCGCGCCGTTCGCTCGTTCCGGCCAGGGCGCAGCCCTGATCCGGCTGATTGCCGGCGGCGGCGCTAGTTGACCGCGGTCGAAGGCGCCTTCGCGCTCCGAAAGGCGAGGGCGAGCAGGCCTGCAGCAACCATGCTGCCCGCAAGAACCTCGATGCCGGCGGCGTAACCACCGGAGCTCTCCTTCAGCGCTCCCATCATGTAAGGCCCCGCGAATCCGGCGAGGTTGCCAAGCGAATTGACGAGCGCGATCCCGCTCGCCGCGGCCGCGCCGCTCACGAGCGCCGTCGGCAGCGTCCAGAAGACCGGGACGGCGGCGTACATGCCGACCGACGCCAGCGTGAAGCCGAGCACCGAGATCTCGACCGAGTGCGCCGTGCCCGCGATGACGAATCCGGCCGCACTCAGGAACGCCGGCAGTGCCACGTGCCAGATCCGCTCGCCGCTGATGTCCGAATGCTTTCCCCACCAATACATCGTCACGACGGTGCAGGCGTAGGGGATCGCGGTCGCCCACCCGGTGGAGACGGGTGTCAGCTGCCCGACGGCCTTCAGGATCTGCGGCGCCCAGAACGCAAAGCCGTAGACGCCGACGACGAACAGGAAATAGAGAAGTCCGAGCGCCCAGAGTCTGGCGTTGAGGACACCCTTGCTTGCCTCGCTCGCCGGTGCGGCAGCCGCATCCCGATCGAGAGCGCTGACCAGCGCGGCCCGCTCCTGTTCCTTCATCCACCGCACGCGACGTGGATCATCCGGGAGACAGGCGAACGTCGCGAGGCCAAGCGCGATGGCCGGGAGCGCCTCGACCAGGAACATCGATTGCCAGCCGCGCAAGCCCGCGATCGAGTGAGTCAGCAGCCAGCCCGAGAATGGCGCGCCGAGCGCGGAGGAGAGCGGCACGGCGATCAGGAAGTAACTGAGGATCCGTCCGCGGGCGCGATCGGGGAACCAGCAGGTGAGATAGAGAATGACGCCCGGCATGAACCCCGACTCGGCGATGCCGAGCAGGAATCGCAGTGCGTAGAACTCGCCGCGCGTCTCGATGAATGCGGTCGCGAGCGAAACGAGACCCCACACGAGGGTGATCGTGCCGATCCAGCGCACCGCGCCGATTCGCCGCAGCAACAGGTTGGCGGGGACCGCAAACAGGAAGTAGCCAACGAAGAAGATCCCTGCGCCGCGACCGTAGTCTTCGGGCGAGAGCTTGAGATCGGAATTCATCGTCAGCGCCGCGAAGCCGACATTGACCCGGTCGAGGAACGACACGAAGTAAAGGAGCACGACGAACGGGACGATCCTCGCCGCGACTTTGCGGACGATGGGCTGAAGTTCCGATTCAAGCTGGGAAGCGATCGCAGCACCCCTCACGTTCGTTCCAGTCGCATTGCTCGGGGAGCGCGACGCCTGGGAGGCTACCGCCACGACGTGAAGGTGAGCAACACTGGCGGCCCTGATGGTCCAATGGCCCGGACGTACTTCGCCGTTGCGGCAGGCACGCCACCCGGAACCGTTAAGAACGCTGGGACGCCTCAGGTAACAGACGACCCCGGAGCGGGCACCCTCGGTGGGTGGACACCAGGTGCATGACCGGCAGCGTCGAACTCACGACCGGCGGACCCCGAACCACGCGCCTCAGCCCGGCATTCTTAACGGTTCCAAAGCGTGTTGTTAGCCGGCCGGCGTTGCCGCGGCGAGCGTCGGGACCGCCGCGACGGAGTGCTTGAGCACCCGGGCGATGGCGGGCGAGAGTCCGTTCAGTGCGAACTGAAGCTCCGCCGGAGCCTCGTCCTTGAAGGTCGACTGGATCACCAGGCGCTTGGCACGCGCGATCGAGGCGAGCAGTCGGTGCGAGTCCGCGCCACCGGCGAGGTGCAGGTAACTCGGCTCCCAATGACGCGGGACCGCAAAGCGGACGGCCCGTGCCGCCGCACCGTCCACCGCGACATTGAGGGCGCAACTGTTGTCGCGCCCTTTGCCGACTCACGCGAATTGTCCGCCCTCGACCGAGAGGACGAGGTCCGCCGGGCGGCCGTCGCGCAGCACCAGCGTCAGCATGGCGTGCGGATGAACTTCGGCGTCGCTGTCAAAATCGAGGTCGTTGAGGCTGCGGCGCTCGACGGCCGCGATGTACCCGCCGTGCTCGGGATCTCGCACCGTCGTCACGTACCACGATCCGGCTTCATCCGCCGTGCGGACGAGGTGACCATCGACCATGCTCGCTTCTGTGCCGTGCGGAACGCCATGCTTCACGGCGACGGTCACGTCCGGGAGCGCCCCGTCGACGGCCGCCACGACCGGTTCGACACGCGCGGCGCGCAGCGGCGAATCCGATGCCGAGGACGAGCAGCCGGCGATAGCGGCGCAGGTCGCTACGCCAAGCGCCGCCGCGCACAGCGTGCGCACCAGGGGAAGAGGAGCGGTCGGTTGTGTAGCCATAATCGAATTGAACGCGAGCCTCCGCCGGGCGACTCGTGACAGGGTCACAGTTTGCCGTGGCACCGCGGAGCCGCTCCGTGAAGGGCTCCCGCACCGCGTTCTGTAAAGTTGTCGTCGTCCTTACGCACCGCGAGTGCGGCGGGGGTCACAGTCTTTTATCTCGAGGCAGCTCGTTCCACGATGTGGCCGTGCGCGGACGAGGCATGCAACTGCGGATCCCGTGACTCTCTTCCGCCGGCCCGTGGACTGGACTGTGCGTCGTTGCAGAAGGCCCTGAGCAGGCGCGGCACCAAAGAAGGCTGAAGATTGCTCTTTAATATGGGGTGGAACCGGCAGGCCTGGCTTGCACTCGCCCTTGCGGCGGCGGGCACTCCGTACCTCGTCATGGCCGCGTGGCTCGCGCAGCAGTTCGGCGCCCGCTTGTGCCGCCCATGCGGTCAGCGTAGCCGCCATGCTTCTCATCCTCGCCTTGATCGGCCGCACGACGCGCTGGCTCTACTGGCTGCACCTGCCCGTCTACGCCGTCAACCTGGTCGTGCTTGCCTACGCCCTTGTGACAGGCGAGCTTCCCGGCTATCCGATTGCGTTCGTGCTGATGACCAC